>NZ_JBEOYB010000020.1:0-109938 GCF_040296845.1 Streptomyces sp. NPDC001985 | reverse complement strand
CTCCCCTTCGGGCACGGCCTTTCCCCTGGTGTGGCGCCTGTTCTACCCCCCCACCCCCTCGTTTGCGGTTTTGTCTTCCCCCCCCCGCCCGCGCGGGCCCCCCCCCCCCCCCCCCGCGGCTGGTTCAGGGATTGCGGTATCGAGGGGCCGGAGTCAGTCCTCGAAGGTGACGCTCTTGAGGTCGGTCCACTTGCCGTTCTTGACCGTGTAGACGCTGAGCTGCTTGTTGGTGGTGTCGCCGAACTCGTCGAAGGAGACCTGGCCGGTCACGCCCGAGAAGGAGACCTTGCCCATCGCCTCGGTGACCTTGGCGCGGGCGTCGCTCGGCAGCTTGCCGTCGTTCGCCGCGACCACGGCCTTGACGGCCTGGATGATCGACCAGGCGGCGTCGTAGGAGTAGCCGCCGTAGGAGGCGTACGGGTCCTTGTAGCCGCCGGCCGCGTAGTCCGCGACGAACTTCTTGGCGGTGTCCAGCTTCTCGATCGGGTAGCCGACGGCGGTGGAGAGGTCACCGTCGTTGGACTCGCCCGAGGCGCTGATGTAGGCGGGGTCGTACATGCCGTCGCCGCCCATGGTCGGAACCTTCGCCCCGGCCTTCTTGATCTGGTCGGCGAGGAGGCCGCCCTCCGGGTACTGGCCGCCGAAGTAGACCGAGTCCGCGCCGTCCGCCTTGACCTTGTCGGCGGTGCTGGAGAAGTCGGTCTCCTTCACCGTCACATGGTCGGTGCCGACCACCTTGCCGCCGAGGCGCTTGAACTCGGCGGTGAAGATCGCGGCGAGGCCGGCGCCATAGGTCTGCTTGTCGTCGACGACGAAGACCTTTCTCTTCTTCGCGTCGTTGTAGAGGTACTGCGCGGCGAACTTGCCCTGGATCACGTCCGTGGTGGCGGTGCGGAAGAAGGTCTTGAAGGGCCGCTTCTTCTCGTCCTTGCCCCAGTCGTCGCCCTGGGTCAGCGCCGGATTGGTGCTGGCCGGGGAGACCAGGGTGAGGCCGGCCTTGTCGAAGTCGCCCTGCATCGACTGCGCGACACCCGAGTTCATGGGCCCGACCGCGCCGAGCACATCCTTGTCCGCCACCAGCTTCTGGGCGTTCGCCTGCCCCGACGCCGGGACCGCCTGGTCGTCGAAGGCCTTTATCCTGAACTCGACGCCGGGGACCTCGTTGTTCTTGTTCGCGGTCTTGACCGCGAGGTCCACGGAGTTCTTGATGCCCTGGCCGATCGCGGAGAGGGAGCCCGTGAGCGGGCCGTCCATACCGATGACCACGGTGGTCTTCCCGCTGTCGCCGTCGGAGCCCTTGTCGTCGTCGCGCGATCCGCAGGCGGTGAGAGTGAGTGCTCCCGTGGTGACCACGGCGGTGAGCATGAGCAAGGAACGGTTGCGCACGATAAGTCCTTTCCCTGGCGCGGCCCCTCCCCTGAGGTGCCGTTTGGTCGCCGGGCCGTACGGAGGTACAGGGCCGTGCTGACAGCGCCCGGCGGCGCGGTGACTGGCCGTGACTCTAAGCGCAGCGACTGGAGCGGGGCACTACGGATGTCAGGATGTGACGTTCTTGTTATGCCACGGCCAAATCCCGACGGCTGGAGTGGGGCGGATCGGGCGTTGCGCCATTTCAAACCTCTGTTCAAAACGCCTGAACTCCCAGTTCCACTAAGGGCCTTCAGTGGATCTTGGTACTGACACCCCGGAGTGCGCGCACGTCGGGCGGAAGGGGGCGGGGGAGGGTTCGGAGGTGGTCGGGTCTCCCGCGCGCGATTCCGCGACGACTACGGGGAGTTATTTTTCGGGCGCCCGCTCCGATGGCCGCCGATCCCCGGGAGCGCTCCCGGAACCGGCTCCGGGCACTCCGCGCAAGGGAGGGGACAAGAGGATCATGAGAAGGGCCTCCGGCGGCCGGTTCGCGCCATGGAGATCTGCTGAAGCGTATGTCAGAGCATTACGTTCGGTGATCTACCGCTGAGGGGCGGCTGACCACCGCTGCCGTGCTGCGCTGGGCGAACGGTCCGGCGAAACGGAGCCGGGCCCGTTCCGTCGCGCCGGTTCCGGGCGGGGCTTTCCGGCCGCGTCCGCCCGTGTTTTCGGCCGTGTTCGCCCCTCCGGGGGGCGCTCGGGCGGGCCGGACGGGCGGACTTGGTGTGATGGGGCTCCAACCGCACCTTCCAGACGCCGGGGACCCCGCTGATGATCTATGTGGCCTTCGCCTGCCGGATTCTGCTGATCGGGGTCTTTCTGACGGCCGTCGCGGGGAAGGCGCGCAGCCGGACGGCGTTCGCCGCGTTCGAGCGGTCCCTGGCGGGACTGGGGCTCCTGCCCGCGCGGCTGTCGCGCGCGGTCGCGGTTTCGGTGATCGCGGCGGAGTCCGCCACGGTGGTGCTGCTGGTGCCCGCGCCGACCGTGCCCCTGGGGTTCGCCCTGGGCGCGCTGCTGCTGCTCGGCTTCAGCGCGGGCATCGCGCTGGCGCTGCGCCGGGGGCGCCGCGCCCCCTGCCGCTGCTTCGGCGCCTCCGCGGCCCCGCTGGGCCCCGTCCATGTGGTGCGCAATCTGCTGCTGGCCGCCGCGGGCGCCGCCGGGGCCGTCCTGGTGGCCGCCGGGCCGGCGGACGGTTGGCCGCCGCACCCCGGCGGGGCCGCCATCGCCTGTGCCTCGGCGCTGGTCGTGGTGGTGCTGACGGTCCGGCTCGACGATCTCACCGAACTCCTCCGCTGACCGGCCGGCCCCGGCGCCCGCGCCGTCCGGCCCGTGCGTCTCCGGCGGCGGGCGTGGCGGCCCCCCGGACGTGGCGGCCCCCCGGGCGGATCAGCCGGTCGGGGCCCCGGTGCCACTGCCGGTGCCCGCGGGCGCGGCGGGCGCGGCGTCACGGAGCAGACAGGTGAGCCGCGCGGTGCACACCCGCTTCTGCTGCTCATCGGTGATCACGATCTCGTACGTCGCCGTCGTGCGGCCCCGGTGCACCGGGGTGGCCACCCCGGTGACCAGCCCCGAGCGCACGCCCCGGTGGTGGGTGCAGTTGAGGTCCACACCGACGGCGATCCTCCCGCTGCCGCCGTGCAGCATCGACCCGATCGACCCCAGAGTCTCGGCCAGCACGGCGGAGGCGCCGCCGTGCAGCAGTCCGTACGGCTGGGTGTTGCCCTCCACGGGCATGGTGCCGACAACCCGCTCGGCGGAGGCCTCCACCACTCTCAGCCCCAGCCGGCTGCCCAGATGGCCCGCCGAGAAGAGTGCGGGCAGATCCACGCCGAGCGCGGCGTACTCGTCGATGACCTCTTGCGGGAACTTCACAGCGGACTGCTCACCCATGGGGCCCGGCTCCGATCCGATTGCGTGATGTGCGCGTCCCCACCGTCCTATCAGATGCCTGAGCAGACGCTTAGTGACTGCGTCACATTCCCGCCCGGCGAATTGATCACACCCCGGGGCCGGGGCCGCCGGCGCCGGGCCGGGCCGGCTCGAACCGCACCACCACGGACTTGCTCGCCGGGGTGTTGCTGGTGTCCGCGGTGGAGTCCAGCGGCACCAGCACATTGGTCTCCGGGTAGTAGGCCGCCGCGCAGCCGCGGGCGGTCGGGTAGTGCACCACCCGGAACCCGGGTGCCCGCCGCTCCACCCCGTCCTTCCACTCACCGACCAGATCGGTGTACGAGCCGTCGGCGAGGCCCAGCTCCCCGGCGTCCTCCGGGTTCACCAGCACCACCCGCCTGCCGCCCCTGATGCCCCGGTAGCGGTCGTCCAGGCCGTACACCGTGGTGTTGTACTGATCGTGCGAGCGCAGGGTCTGGAGCAGCAGCCGCCCCTCGGGGACCCTCGGGTACTCCACGGGCGCGGCGGTGAAGTTGGCCTTCCCGGTCGCCGTGGGGAAGCGGCGCTCGTCGCGCGGCGCGTGCGGCAGGGCGAAACCGCCCGGGCGGGCGATCTTCGCGTTGAAGTCCTCGAAACCGGGCACCACCCGAGCGATGCGGTCGCGGATCGTCCCGTAGTCCCGTTCGAACTCCTCCCAGGGTGTCGTCGAACCCGGACCGAGCACCGCCCGCGCCAGCCGCGCCACGATCGCCGGCTCGGAGAGCAGCCGGGGACCCGCCGGGGGCAGATTCCCGCGCGAGGCGTGCACCATGCCCATGGAGTCCTCGACGGTCACCACCTGTCGCCCGCCCTCCTGCACGTCCTTGTCGGTGCGCCCCAGGGTGGGCAGGATCAGCGCCCGCCGGCCGGTCACCGCGTGGGAGCGGTTCAGCTTGGTCGAGACATGGACCGTCAGCCGGGCCCGGCGGATCGCCGCCTCGGTCACCTCCGTGTCGGGCGATGCGGCGACGAAATTGCCGCCCATCGCGAAGAAGACCTTCGCGGTGCCATCGCGCAGCGCGCGGATCGACCGCACGACATCCAGACCGTGCCGGCGCGGGGGAGTGAAGTCGAATTCCTTCTCCAGGGCGTCCAGAAAAGCCGCCGAGGGGCGCTCGAAAATGCCCATCGTGCGGTCGCCCTGGACATTCGAGTGCCCGCGCACGGGGCAGACACCGGCGCCGGGGCGGCCGATATTGCCGCGCAGCAGAAGGAAATTGACGATCTCGCGGATGGTGGCCACGGAGTGCTTGTGCTGGGTCAGTCCCATCGCCCAGCACACAATCGTCCGCTCCGACTCCAGCACCATCGCGAGCGCCCGCTCGATGTCGGCTCGGACGAGGCCCGTCGCGGTCAGTGTCTCCGCCCAGTCGGCGGCCCGCGCCGCCGCGCGGAACTCGTCGTACCCGTGGGTGTGGGTGCGCACGAACTCCTCGTCCACCGCCCCCGGGGCGGCGCCGGACGGCCGGTCGCCCCCGACGTCCGCCGCCTCCGCCGTGTCCCCCGCACCCGCCGTGTCCGCCGCCTCCAGGATCAGCTTGTTCAGCAGGCGGAAGAGGGCCTGGTCGCCGCCGATCCGGATCTGGAGGAAGAGATCGTTGAGGGCGACGCCCTTGAGCATCCCGCGCGCCGTCTGCGGATTCCGGAACCGCTCCATCCCCGCCTCGGGCAGCGGGTTGACCGAGATGATCCGCGCGCCGGCGGCCTTGGCCTTCTCCAGCGCCGAGAGCATCCGCGGGTGGTTGGTGCCGGGATTCTGCCCCGCCACGATGATCAGATCCGCCTGGTGCAGATCCTCCAGCGACACACTGCCCTTGCCGACGCCCAGCGTCTCGGTGAGGGCCGAGCCGGAGGACTCGTGGCACATGTTGGAGCAGTCGGGGAGGTTGTTGGTGCCGAACTCGCGGGCGAAGAGCTGGAGCAGGAACGCGGCCTCGTTGCTGGTGCGGCCCGAGGTGTAGAAGAGGGCCTCGTCGGGGGAGTCCAGCGCGGTCAGCTCCTCGGCGATGATCGCGAACGCCCGCTCCCAGGTGATCGCCTCATAGCGGTCGGCGCCCTCCGGCAGATACACGGGCTCGGTGATCCGCCCCTGCTGGCCCAGCCAGTAGCCACTGCGGGCGGCGAGGTCGGCGAGCGGATGCGCGGCGAAGAAATCGGGGGTGACCCGGCGCAGGGTGGCCTCCTCGGCGACCGCCTTCGCGCCGTTCTCGCAGAACTCCGCCGTATGGCGCCGGTCCTCCTCGGGCCACGCGCAGCCCGGGCAGTCGAAACCGTCCTTCTGATTGACCTTGAGCAGGGTCCGGGCGGTCCGCCGCACCCCCATCTGCCGCTGGGCCATCCGCAGCGTGTGCCCGATCGCGGGCAGGCCCGCCGCGGAGTGCTGGACCCCCGAGACCCTGGGCGCGTCCTGGATCGGATCGTCTGCGGGCGGCTTACCGGTCATCGGGCTCTCCTTTGCGGGCGGACACCTGCTCCGGGCGGTCCCCGTCCCCGCACGGACTCTCCCCGTGCGGTCACCGCCGGGGACCCGGCGGCCGCGCGTCCGTACACGCTGCGCGGACGCGCGCGGGCGGCGGAGTGCGAGAAGCCTCCTCCACCCACTGTCGATCCTGTCACGGCCCGCTGACAACGGCTCCGCCGCGGCCGGTGTGGACGGCATTGTCAGTGGTCCGTGGCAGGATCGTCCCCGTGGCTGAGACAGCGTCGAAGAAGACCCCAGACGACAACCGTCCGCGCCTGCTCCTCATGGACGGGCACTCCCTGGCGTACCGGGCGTTCTTCGCGCTGCCCGCGGAGAATTTCTCGACCGCGAGCGGTCAGACGACCAACGCCGTCTACGGCTTCGCGTCGATGCTGGCGAACACGCTGCGCGACGAGGCGCCCACCCATTTCGCGGTGGCCTTCGACGTGTCCCGCAAGACCTGGCGCTCCAAGGACTTCCCCGAGTACAAGGCGAACCGCTCCGCGACCCCCGATGAGTTCAAGGGCCAGGTCGAGCTGATCGGCGAGCTGCTGGACACGATGAACGCCGCCCGTTTCGCGGTCGACGGCTTCGAGGCCGACGACATCATCGCCACCCTCGCCACCGAGGCCGAGGCGGCGGGTTTCGATGTGCTGATCGTCACCGGCGACCGGGATTCCTTCCAGCTCGTCAGCGAGCACACCACCGTGCTCTACCCCACCAAGGGCGTCTCCGAGCTGACCCGCTTCACCCCGGAGAAGGTCCAGGAGAAGTACGGACTCACCCCCGGGCAGTACCCCGACTTCGCCGCCCTGCGCGGCGACCCGTCCGACAACCTCCCCGGCATCCCCGGCGTCGGCGAGAAGACCGCCACGAAGTGGATCAACCAGTTCGGCTCCTTCGCCGAGCTGATCGAGCGGGCCGACGAGGTCAAGGGCAAGGTCGGCCAGTCGCTCCGGGACCACCTGGAAGCCGTCAAGCTCAACCGCCACCTCACCGAGCTGGTGCGCGATGTCGAGCTGCCCAAGTCGGTCGCCGAGCTGGAGCGCGCCCCCTACGACCGCAGCGCGCTGAAGGGCTTCCTGGAGGTCCTGGAGATCCGCAACCCCAGCCTGCGCGA
Organism: Streptomyces sp. NPDC001985; assembly: GCF_040296845.1. Lineage (NCBI taxonomy): Bacteria > Bacillati > Actinomycetota > Actinomycetes > Kitasatosporales > Streptomycetaceae > Streptomyces > Streptomyces sp. NPDC001985. The sequence continues at coordinate 103,018 of NZ_JBEOYB010000020.1, read as the reverse complement.
CCGTCTGCTCGCCGTCGACCCCGGGGCCCGGGAGGACGAGCCCCCGGTGCCCGACGCCGGAGTCGAGCTGGACGGCACGGTCCTGGCCACCGGCGAGCTGGGCTCCTGGCTGGAGCGCCACGGCGGGCAGCCGCTCGGTGTGGCGACCGTCGCGAGCTGGGCCCTGGGCGTGGGGAGCGTCAGCGAGGTCGCCCTGGCCGCCGCCGGCGGCCCGGCCGCCTGGTTCGACACCACCCGGCTCGACGAGGCCGACGACCGGGCCCTCACCGACTGGCTCGCCGATCCGGCCCGCCCGAAGGTCCTGCACAGCGCCAAGGACGCGCTGCGGGTCTTCCCCGAGCACGGCTGGCACATCGACGGCATCGTGATGGACACCGCGCTCGCCGCCTATCTCGTCAAGCCCGGCCGACGCTCCTTCGCCCTGGACACCCTCTCGATCGAGTACCTCCACCGCGAGCTGGCCCCCGCGGCGGCCGACGGCCAGCTGGCCTTCGGCGCCGACGACGAGCACGCCGAGGCCGATGCCCTGATGGCCCAGGCCCGCGCCGTCCTCGACCTGGGGGACGCCTTCACCGAGCGGCTCGGCGAAGTCGGCGCGGCCGAGCTGCTGCACGACATCGAGCTGCCCACCTCCCTCCTGCTGGCCCGGATGGAGCGCCATGGCATCGCCGCCGACCGCGCCCATCTCGAAACCATGGAGCAACTGTTCGCGGGCGCGGTCCAGCAGGCCGTGAAGGAGGCCCACGCGGCCGTGGGCCACGAGTTCAACCTCGGCTCGCCCAAGCAGCTCCAGGAGGTCTTCTTCGGTGAGCTGAACCTCCCCAAGACCAAGAAGACCAAGACCGGCTACACCACGGACGCCGACGCGCTGGCCTGGCTCGCCACCCGGACCGACCACGAGCTGCCGGTCATCATGCTGCGCCACCGCGAGCAGGCCCGGCTGCGCTCCACCGTCGAGGGTCTGATCAAGACCATCGCGGCGGACGGCCGGATTCACACCACCTTCAGCCAGACCGTGGCCGCGACCGGCCGGCTCTCCTCCACCGACCCGAATCTCCAGAACGTCCCGGTCCGCACCGATGAGGGCCGCGCCATCCGCCGGGGCTTCGTCGTCGGCGAGGGCTTCGAGTCGCTGATGACGGCCGACTACAGCCAGATCGAGCTGCGGGTGATGGCCCATCTCTCCCAGGACGAGGGCCTGCTCCAGGCCTTCACCTCCGGTGAGGACCTGCACAACACCGTGGCGTCCCAGGTGTTCGGCGTCGAGACCTCCGCGGTCGACGCCGAGATGCGCCGCAAGATCAAGGCGATGTCGTACGGACTGGCCTACGGGCTCTCCGCGTTCGGCCTCTCCCAGCAGCTGAACATCGAGGCCGGTGAGGCCCGCGCCCTGATGGACACCTACTTCGAGCGGTTCGGCGGAGTGCGGGACTACCTCCACCATGTGGTCGACGAGGCCCGCGCCTCGGGATACACGGCGACGATGCTCGGCCGCCGCCGCTACCTCCCCGACCTCAACAGCGACAACCGCCAGCGCCGCGAGGCCGCCGAGCGCATGGCGCTGAACGCCCCGATCCAGGGCACCGCGGCGGATATCGTCAAGATCGCGATGCTGAGGGTGGACGGGGCGCTGCGCGAGGCGGAGCTCTCCTCCCGGCTGCTGCTCCAGGTCCATGACGAAATCGTGCTGGAGATCTCCCCGGGCGAGCGCGCGGAGGTCGAGAGGATCGTCCGCCATGAGATGTCGTCGGCGGTCTCGCTGAGCGCTCCGCTCGATGTCTCGGTGGGTGTGGGGCCGGACTGGGAGTCGGCCGCGCACTGACCCGCGCCGTGGATCAGGGTGCCGGAGCGGTCAGACCCGCTCCGGCACCCGCTCCCGCAGCCGCATGACCCCGCCGTACAGCAGCAGTCCCACCGCGAGCCCCGCCCCGGCGCCGAAGCAGGCCGTCGGGATGACGGCGAGCGGTGAGTCCCAGGGCCCGGATCGCTCGTACCAGCGCACACAGCGGTCGACGGCTCCGAGCAGGGCGCAGGCGCCCAGCAGTGCGGCCACCATCCGACGGCCGCGCCGGTCGAGCACGGGCACGGACGGCGGCGGGCCGGAGAGTGAGCGCTCGCGGAGCACGGGCCGGGCGAACCAGCCGATCACCAGCAGCGCCAGCGCCGAGGAGCCGTACTGCGCGATCTGATGGCCGCCGAACCCGGCCACCGACTCATTGAGCACGGGCACCAGCCGGGTGCCCCAGCGTCCGTGGTGGGTGAAGGCGTCCCAGACGACATGGCTGGAGGCGCCGAGCACCGCCGAGAGATAGAAACGCAGCGCGTACCCGGGGGAGAGGTTCCGCCGCCCGCCGTCCAGCCAGGCGTGCACCGGCCCCTGACGGCCGGAGGGGAGCAGGGCCAGCAGGGGGTCGCGGATCAGCAGCCACATCGCCACCAGTGCGGCGGTGATGGCCGCGTCGACGGTGAACAGACCGAGGAGTCCATGGGTGAACCGCCCGAACTCCATCGCGCCCGGCACCGCCGTCGCCGCGAAGAACGTCATATCGGGGGAGAGCGACCCCATGATCAGCGCCGAGGCGACCAGGGGGCCCCGCCCGGTTCCGTCCCTCCGGATACCCGGCAGCACCGCGGCGGCGTGGCTCAGCGTGAAAGGCATACGTCGTGATCCCCCTGTGACGCCTGTTGATTGATTTCGATCTTCCGGGATCGACGCTGCTCAGTATGGGCGATCAAGTCGGATCGGGAGTTCGCACGCATGCGCCATGGCGAACCGGTGAAAGCCGGTCAAGGCCAGGTGTTCCGCGGCCGACGGGTGCCGTAGGGTCACCTGAGGAATCGCCCGTTATCGCACAGGGGAGCGCGGACAGCCGCTTTCGGGGAGGGAAGAAGACGTATGGCAGCCCAATTCGGCCGACGCCTGCGCAAGGGAGCCACCACCACCGCCATCGCGGCCGCCGCTGTCGCGGCGCTCTCCGCCTCACAGGCGCCCGGGATCACCCATGCCACGCTCGGTGGCGGCGACGGCAGCCCGGGACAGGGCGCCGCCGACACCGATCCCGCGTCGACCGACGGCTCCGCCACGGGCAACTCGCCGTATCACACGGATCTCCCGCCGCTGACGACCCCGGACAGACCGGGTAATTCCCCCCATCTCCCGGCCCATGGGCCGTCGGAGTCCGGTATACCGGCGACCGTCCTCTCCGCCTACAAGAAGGCCGAGAAGACCATCTCGGCCTCGGACCCCGGCTGCCATGTCCCCTGGCAGCTGCTCGCCGCCATCGGCAAGGTGGAGTCGGGGCAGGCGCGGGGCGGCAAGGTCGACGGCAACGGCACCACGTACTCCCCGATCCTCGGCCCCGCCCTCAACGGCGTGGGCTTCGCGAACATCTCGGACACCGACAACGGCGCGTACGACAGCGACACCACCTACGACCGCGCCGTCGGCCCGATGCAGTTCATCCCCTCGACCTGGGCCACCTGGGGACAGGACGCCAACGGGGACGGCCGCAAGGACCCCAACAACATCTACGACGCGGCCCTCGCCGCGGGCCGTTACCTCTGCGCCGGTGACCGCGATCTGACGGACGCGGCCGACCTCGACCGGGCGATCCTCTCCTACAACCGGTCCCGCGAGTACCTCCGCACGGTGCTCTCCTGGTTCGAGTTCTACAAGACCGGTACCCACGAGGTGCCCGACGGCACGGGCGAGCTGCCCGACTCCAGCACCCCCGACTCCGCGTCCGGCTCCGGTACGGGTGCCACCGGCTCCACCGGCACCTCCACGGACAACAGGACCAAGTCGGCCGGCTCGGACTCCCCGGCCAAGAGCCCCGGGAAGAAGCCGGCCCCCTCGCCGAAGCCGGAGAAGCCCGGCGGCGGGACCACGGGCAAGCCCACGCCCCCGCCGGCCACCAAGCCGCCCACGACGCCCCCCACCACCCCGCCGGCGCAGGCGCCCGTCACCCGCGTCGAGAACGCGGGCACCGGGAAGCTCACCGCCATGGCCGGACGTGCCTTCGCCGAGAAGGTCACCGTGCGGGTGCGGAACTCGCTGGGCCGCGGCGTCGCCGACCAGTCGGTGCGCTTCGAGATCGTCGGTGCGACGGACACCCGCTTCCAGGGCGGACGCCGGGTCGTCGTCGGCACCACCGGCAAGGACGGCAAGGTCACCGCACCCGCCCTCACCGCGGGCGAGGAGACCGGGAACTTCTCCGTACGGGCCACGGCCCCCGGCCACCGGGTGCCCGCCGCCGAGTTCACCGCGAAGGTCACCCCCCGGGCCGCCGACCGGCTCACCCGAGTCGGGGACGCTCCCCTGACGGCCGCCGCGGGCGCGGAGTTCACGGAGGCCGTCGAGGTCAAGGCCGGCTACCAGGGCGGCATCGCCCCCGGTGTCGGAGTCACCGCCACTCTGATCAAGAGCGATCAGGACCCGGCGGAGAACGACAAGGGCCCCCTCTTCAAGGACGCCGACGGCAAGCCCGTCCGCACCCTCACCGGCCTCACCACCGGCACCGATGGCACGCTCAAGCTCCCGAAGCTCCTCGCGGACGGGGAGCCGGGCACTTTCCTGCTGCGGCTCACCGCCGTCGGCGGTGCCACGGTGACCATCGAGCTGACGGTGACCCCGCCCGCCTCCTCCGCCCCGCCCGCCCCGCCCGCCCCGCCCGCCCCGTCTCCCTCTTCGTCGCCCACGGGCTGATTCCCACCTCCTTCTCCACCCGCCGCCCCTGTGCCGCCACGGCACAGGGGCGGTGCGACGTGTTCTCATCTCGCGGTCCGGTTGCTACGGTGCCCAGCCCTGACGTCGCGTCAGATCCCTCTGGACCCGATTCCCCGGGAGGCCGAGCATGCGTGCCCTCGTCGCCGCCGCCATCGGACTGGCCGCCGCCTTCGCCCTCGTCCTCACCCTCACCGCCGTCGGCTCACCCCCGGGCGAGACCTCCCCCGAACCTCTGCTGACGACCGTCCCCGGCCCCAAGAAGTAGACGGGCCGGCCATGCACCGCCGCGCCGGCCTCGTCCTCCTCGCCCTCGCCGTCTTCTGCGCCGCCCTCTCCCCGCTGCTGCGCTGGTACGCCTTTCCCCGGCTCGCCAAGGTCCCGCCCGGCCAGTACCAGGAGATGGTGCTGGAGGCGAGGCCCGCGACCCTCCTCGACTACAGCACCCTCCGGGCCGAGCAGGTGGAGAAGGTCACCATCGTCCAGACCCTCAAGGGCAATGTGGAGGAGTCGGAGAGGATCGAGCGCACCGCCGGCCGCGATGTCGTCGTCTGGGACGCGCTCTCCCATGTGCAGGGCCCCGACGGCAGGACGGTCTCCCAGATCCCCGAGCGGTATGTCTTCGACGCCCACACCCAGGCCCCGGTGCACGCCCCGGGCGAGATGGTGGACGGGACCCCGGTCCGCCGCGAGGGCATCGAGTTCAAATGGCCCTTCCTCACCGAGAAGCGCGCCCACCTGTACTTCGACGCCCAGACCCGCACCTCCGCCCCCATCCACTACCGGGGCACCCGGGACTTCCGAGGGCTCAGCGTCTACTACTTCGAGCAGACGATCCCCTGGACCAAGGTCCCGTACCCCAGGAAGATGCCCATCCCCGGTATCGACGCCTCCACCCTGGAGAAGAACACCGGCACCACCCGCTGGTACACCACCACCCGCATGTTCTGGGTCGACCCGGTCACCGGGGCCCCGGTCAACGGAGAGGAGATCCACCGGGAGGAACTGCGCGGCGGCACCCTCCTCGGCGGCCGTGACAGGGTCACCGCGTTCGCCGGTCATGTGAAGATGCGCCCCGACTATGTCGACCACACCGTCGAACTGGTCAAGTCCCAGCGGCTGCTGGTGCTCCTGCTGACCTCCTTTCTCCCCTGGGGCCTGCTGCTGTCGGCCGGCGCCCTGCTGACGCTGGCCCTGGTCCTGGAGGCCCGCGGCCGGCGCCCCGGTCCGCCCGCCCCCGAGGGCGAGCCCCCTCCCCCCGCACCCCTCCCTGCCTGAGAACCCCCCCCGGCCCGCACCCCTCCCTGCCTGAGAACCCCCCGGCCCGCACTCCTCCCTGTCTGAACCTCTCCCCTCCCGGCCCCTTCCCCGCCCGCGCCCCTCCCTTCCCGAGGCCGCCGCCCCTCGCCTTCCCTTCCCTCTCCTCAGCCCCGCCCTCCGCCGCCCCGGGCGGCTCCTTCCCCGCCCCCGGCCGCTCCGGCCCGACGCGCCTTGGTGTGGCGGGTCGGCTCCGCCGTGGCAGGGTCCTCCGGCCAGGGGTGCCGGGGGTATCTGCCGCGCAGCTCCGCCCGGACCGCGCGGTATCCGTCCCTCCAGAACGAGGCCAGATCCGCGGTCACCGCCGCGGGCCTGCCCGCCGGGGAGAGCAGATGCACCACCACCGGCACCCCCGCCAGCCGGGGTGTCTCCCGCAGCCCGAACAGCTCCTGGAGCTTCACCGCCAGCACGGGCTGCGCCCCGCCGTACTCCACCCGTATCCGTGACCCGGTGGGGACCTCGATCCGTTCCGGCGCCAGCTCGTCCAGCCGAGCCGCCTCCCCGCTCGCCCACGGCAGCAGCCGCTGCAGGGCCTGCCCCGCCGGAATCCGCCCCAGATCGGCCCGCCGGCGGGCCCGCGACAGCTCCGGTTCGAGCCACTCCTCCGTGCGCTCCAGCAGCGCGGCGCCGGACACATCGGGCCAGGGCGCACCCAGCTCCCGGTGGAGAAAGGCGAGCCGTTCCCGCAGCCCGCGGGCATCCCGTGTCCAGTGCAGCAGCCCCAGCCCCTCGCCGCGCAGCCCGTCGAGGAGCGCCTCGCGCACCAGCGCGGGCCGAGGGTCCCGCAGAGGGCGCACCGACAGCTCGATGGCCCCGAGGCGCCGCACCCGGCGGGCGAGGACATCCCCGTCCTCCCAGCGGACCTCCTCACCGGAACCGAGCAGAGGGGCCGCGGCCGAGCGGGCCCCGTCCTCGTCCATCGCGGCGGCGAGCCGCACCCGGGCGGACGCGGCGGTCGCCGGCCGGTCGGCGACCGCCACCGCGAGCCAGGGCGCGCCGCGCAGCACCGAGCCCGCCCCGACCTCCGCCCCGGTGCCGGAGGCCATGAGGAACCCGCCCTCACCCCGGGCCCTCGCCACCCGCTCGGGGAACGCCAGCGCCGTGACCAGCCCCGCCACGGCGTCGTCACCGGCCTCCGTCCGCCGCCCCCGGTCCGGGGCTCCCGGGCCGCCACCCGGCCGGTCCGCCGTGGAGGAGGAGAGGGACGACATCAGCCGCCGAGCCTCCGTCCGCCACCGCGCCCCATAGGCGTCACCACCCCGGCGAGCCGCCCGCCAGGCCCCCGCGAGGTCGTCGCCGTACTCCCTCGGAGGCTCCTCGCTGAGCAGGGCGACCACCTCGGCCGCCCGGCGGGCCCCGACCTCGGAGGCGCCGTCGATCAGCGCCCGGGCCAGCCGGGGGTGCAGCCCGAGCCGGGACATCCGTATCCCCCGCTCGGTGGCCCGGCCGTCCGGGCCGACCGCGCCGATCGAGGTCAGCACCGAGCGCGCGGCGGCCATCGCCCCGGCCGGTGGCGCGTCCAGCAGCGCCAGCCCGGCGGCCGAGGGGTCGCCCCAGCAGGAGACCCGGAGAGCGAACGCGGCCAGATCCGCGATCCTGATCTCCGGCAGCGGGAAGCGGGGGCGGCGCACGTCGTCCGCCGGGGCCCAGCAGCGGTACACGGTCCCGAAGGCCTCCCGGCCGGCGCGCCCGAGCCGCTGGGTCGCACCGGCCGCCGACACCGGCACCGTCGCCAGTGAGCCCAGCCCCCGCGCGTGATCCATGCGCGGCTCACGCGCCAGCCCCGAGTCGACGACGATCCGCACCCCGGGCACCGTCAGACTGGACTCCGCGACCGATGTGGCCAGCACCACCCGCCGCCCCTCACCGCCGCGCAGCACCGCGTCCTGCACCGCGGCCGGCGCCCGTCCGTGCAGCTGGAGCACCTCGGCGCCGACCCCGTCCAGCATCCCGGCGGTCCGGGCGATCTCCCCGGTCCCGGGCAGAAAGCAGAGGACATCGCCCTCGTGCCGGTCGAGCGCCAGCCGCACCGTCGCCGCGACATGCCGCAGCAGGGCCGGATCGACCCAGGTCCCATGGGCCGGCCGGATACCGCCGGGCGGAGGCGCGTGGAGGAACCGGGAGCCATGGCCCTCGCCCGCGCCACGCACCACGGGCGCGGGCCCCGAGCCGTCCAGCACGGTCAGCAGCTCCGCCCACGCCTCCGCGTCGCCGGTCGCGGAGGCAGCGATCAGCTGGAGATCCGGGCGCAGGGCCGCCCGCACATCCACCAGGAACGCCATGGCGGTGTCCGCGTCCAGATGCCGTTCGTGGCACTCGTCGAGGAGGACCACATCGACGCCGGGGAGTTCGGGATCGCGCTGGAGCCGCTGCAACAGAACACCGGTGGTGACCACCTCGACCCGGGTCGAGGGCCCGGCCCGCCGCTCGCCGCGCACCGTGTACCCGACCTCGCCGCCGGTCTCCTGGCCCAGCAGCCAGGCCATCCGCCGTGCCGCGGCCCGCACGGCCATCCGGCGGGGCTCGGCGACCAGCACCCGCCGCCGGGGCCCCGTCCCGGTCAGGCCGGCCAGCGCCAGGGGCACCAGCGTGGTCTTGCCGGTGCCGGGTGGCGCGTACAGCACAGCGGTGCCGCGCTCCTCCAGTGCGGAGAGCAGCTCGGGCACGGCGGTGCGCACCGGCAGGCGGTCGAGTGCGTCGGTTCGGATCATGGCTTCAGTCTCGTACGGTCCGGCCGGCGGTGCCCCGAGCCGTCCACAGGGGCGATGCGTTCATCGGTTTGTATGACCGCTTGTGCCACATTGGACCGCCCGGACCGCCCGGACCGCCCGGACCGCCCGGACCGCCCGGACTTCCCGGACCACGCGGGCCGCACGGACCGGTGGGGCGGCGCGAGCCAGGACCCGCGCCGCCCCACCGGACCGCCTCACCAAACCGGTCCGGACCCTCAGTCCCGTACGCACACAAAGATCGCCGTACCCGGGATCAGATTCCCCCGCAGCGGGGACCAGCCGCCCCACTCCTGGCTGTTCCAGGCGGGCCACTCCGGCTCGACCAGGTCCAGCAGCCGGAAACCGCCGGCCACCACATCGCGCACCCGGTCCCCCACGGTCCTGTGGTGCTCCACGTACACCGCGCGGCCCTGCCCGTCCTGCTCCACATAGGGAGTGCGGTCGAAGTAGGACGCCGAGACGCTCAGCCCCTCGGGCCCGGGCTCGTCCGGGAACGCCCAGCGGATGGGGTGGGTGACCGAGAAGACCCACCGGCCGCCGGGCCGCAGCACCCGGCGCACCTCGGTGAACACCGTCACGGGATCGGCGACGAAGGGCACGGCCCCATAGGCGGAGCAGGCGAGGTCGAAGGAGCCGTCGCGGAACGGCAGCGCCGTCGCGTCCGCCTCCACCAGGGAGAGGTCCGCGCCGATCCGCAGCGCGTGCTGGAGCTGGCGGTGGGAGAGATCCAGCGCCACCGGCCGCGCGCCCTGGGCGGCGAGCCAGCGGGAGCACTGCGCCGCGCCCGCCCCGATCTCCAGCACGTCCAGCCCCTTCAGGGACTCCCGTGGACCGAGCAGCTCCGCATCCGCCTCGTCCAGCCCCTCGGGCCCCCAGACGAAGCGGTCGTCCCCCAGGAAGGCCCCGTGCTCGCTCTGGTACTCATCGGCGTTCCGGTCCCACCAGCCGCGGCTCGCCCGGCTGCTCTCCGTGTCGTCGGCGTCACGACGGGTGGCTTCGGGGTCGGGGTCCGCGATGTCCGCGGCGTCTTTGATGTATTGGCTCATCATCACCGTCGTTGTAGTTTGCGTTCAGGCACAGCCCAAAGAGCAGCCGTTGTGGCCTCTGCAAACACTAGTTGTGCCGGGTATGAGACGTTCTGCCCCGGGTGTGCGCCTTCGCGCATTGACCGTGTCCGGCTGCCCCCGTATGCTACAAGTTGCGCTGCGGGCCTGCGTGCCTCAGACAGAGTAGGCCGCGCTCGCATCTGTATGTATGTCCCCTCGGTTTGCGAGGCGCCTCCAGGCGGTTCGTCTCCGGATCACTCCGGAAGCGGCGGTCAGGTGGGTGCTTCCACGGCTGTCCGGCTTCTTGCAGCTGCGATACGGGCTCACGGCGTAGCAGTACCTACGACTTCAATGTCCGTACCGGAGCCCTTTCCCACATGACGAGCAGCACCGAGACCACCGCCACTCCGCAGGTAGCGGTCAACGACATCGGTAACGAGGAAGCCTTCCTCGCCGCGATCGACGAGACGATCAAGTACTTCAACGACGGCGACATCGTCGACGGCGTCATCGTGAAGGTCGACCGGGACGAGGTCCTGCTCGACATCGGTTACAAGACCGAAGGTGTCATCCCGAGCCGCGAGCTCTCGATCAAGCACGACGTCGACCCCAACGAGGTCGTCAAGGTCGGCGACGAGATCGAGGCCCTTGTTCTCCAGAAGGAGGACAAGGAAGGCCGCCTGATCCTCTCGAAGAAGCGCGCCCAGTACGAGCGTGCCTGGGGCACCATCGAGAAGATCAAGGAAGAAGACGGCATCGTTACCGGTACCGTCATCGAGGTCGTCAAGGGTGGACTCATCCTCGACATCGGCCTGCGTGGCTTCCTGCCCGCCTCCCTCGTCGAGATGCGCCGTGTCCGCGACCTCCAGCCCTACGTGGGCAAGGAGCTCGAGGCCAAGATCATCGAGCTGGACAAGAACCGCAACAACGTGGTCCTGTCCCGCCGTGCCTGGCTTGAGCAGACCCAGTCCGAGGTTCGCCAGACCTTCCTCACCACCCTCCAGAAGGGCCAGGTCCGTTCGGGCGTCGTGTCCTCGATCGTCAACTTCGGTGCCTTCGTGGACCTGGGTGGCGTCGATGGACTCGTGCACGTCTCGGAGCTGTCCTGGAAGCACATCGACCACCCCTCCGAGGTTGTCGAGGTCGGCCAGGAGGTCACCGTCGAGGTTCTCGACGTCGACATGGACCGCGAGCGTGTCTCCCTGTCGCTGAAGGCGACGCAGGAAGACCCGTGGCAGCAGTTCGCCCGGACCCACCAGATCGGCCAGGTCGTTCCCGGCAAGGTCACCAAGCTGGTTCCGTTCGGCGCGTTCGTCCGTGTGGACGAGGGCATCGAGGGTCTGGTCCACATCTCCGAGCTGGCCGAGCGCCACGTGGAGATCCCGGAGCAGGTTGTCCAGGTCAACGACGAGATCTTCGTCAAGGTCATCGACATCGACCTTGAGCGCCGTCGCATCAGCCTCTCGCTGAAGCAGGCCAACGAGTCCTTCGGCACCGACCCGGCCTCGGTCGAGTTCGACCCGACCCTGTACGGCATGGCCGCGTCCTACGACGACCAGGGCAACTACATCTACCCCGAGGGCTTCGACCCGGAGACCAACGACTGGCTCTCCGGCTTCGAGACCCAGCGCGAGGCCTGGGAGACCCAGTACGCCGAGGCGCAGTCGCGCTTCGAGCAGCACCAGGCTCAGGTCATCAAGTCCCGCGAGGCCGACGAGGCCGCTGCTGCCGAGGGTGGCACCGCCGCTCCCGCCGCCGCGCCCGCCAGCGGTTCGTACTCCTCGGAGTCGGACGACAACTCCGGCGCCCTGGCGTCGGACGAGGCGCTCGCCGCCCTTCGCGAGAAGCTGGCCGGAGGCCAGAGCTGACGCTCTGCACCGGCTGACGGATAGCTGACGGTAAGGCCCGCTCCCCCTGGGGAGCGGGCCTTACCGGTTCTCCGGCGCTCCCCGGGCCCCTCCGGCCGGACCGCCGCGCGGGCACACCGGCCCTCCGCCGTCCCCGGGGTGTGTATTCCGGGTGAGGGGGGAATGCCCCTGTGCTACCGCGTGTTGTCGGTTAGGAACACGAGGAGGAGCGGTAATCGTGCTTGATCCGCAGGATTTGTACGAATGGGAGCCGAAGGGCCTCGCGGTCGTCGACATGGCGCTCGCGCAGGAGTCGGCCGGCCTGGTCATGCTGTACCACTTCGACGGATACATCGACGCGGGCGAGACCGGCGAGCAGATCGTCGGCAATCTGCTCGACACACTGCCCCACCAGCTCGTGGCCCGCTTCGACCACGACAGGCTGGTGGACTACCGTGCCCGCCGCCCGCTGCTGACCTTCCGGCGCGACCGCTGGACCGGGTACGAGACCCCGGGCATCGAGGTCCGCCTCATCCAGGACGCCACCGGAGCGCCCTTCCTTCTGCTGTCGGGCCCGGAGCCCGATGTGGAGTGGGAGCGGTTCGCCGCGGCGGTGGCCCAGATCGTGGAACGGCTGGGAGTGCGCCTCTCGGTCAACTTCCACGGCATCCCCATGGGAGTCCCGCACACCCGCCCGGTGGGCCTCACCCCGCACGGCAACCGCACCGACCTGATGCCTGGCCATCGCAGCCCCTTCGACGAGGCCCAGGTCCCGGGCAGCGCGGAGTCGCTGGTGGAGTTCCGGCTCATGGAGGCCAATCACGACGTGCTCGGTGTGGCCGCCCACGTACCGCACTACGTCGCCCGCTCCTCCTACCCGGACGCCGCGCTGACCGCCCTGGAGGCCGTCACGGCCGCCACCGGACTGGTCCTCCCCGGTGTCGCCCACGCGCTGCGCACCGAGGCGCACCGCACGCAGAACGAGATCGAGCGCCAGATCGGCGAGGGCGACGAGGAACTGATCGGACTCGTCCAGGGACTTGAGCACCAGTACGACGCCATGGCGGGCGCCGACAGCCGGGGCAGCCTGGTCGCCGAACCCGTGGATCTGCCGTCGGCCGACGAGATCGGTCTCGAATTCGAGCGCTTCCTCGCGGAGCGCGAGGGCGACTCCTGACGGCCGGCCCCACGGACCCCTGCCCGGAGCCGGAAGGACTAAGCTGCCGCTCATGCTGTCCGTAGGTCTGACCGGTGGAATCGGCGCCGGCAAGAGCGAGGTCTCCCGGCTCCTGGAGTCGTACGGAGCGGTGCTGATCGACGCCGACAGGATCGCCCGCGAGGTGGTCGAGCCCGGCACCCCGGGGCTGGCCGCCGTCGTGGCGGCCTTCGGCGAGTCGGTCCTCGCCCCCGACGGCACTCTGGACCGGCCGGAGCTCGGCGCGATCGTCTTCGCCGACCCCGACCGGCTCGCCGCGCTCAACGCGATCGTGCACCCGCTGGTCGGGGCGCGCTCACAGGAGCTGGAGCGGGCGGCGGGGCTGGAAGCGGTCGTAGTCCACGACGTCCCCCTGCTCACCGAGAACGCGCTCGCGGACCGGTACGACCTCGTCGTGGTCGTGGACGCGAGCGTGGAGACCCAGCTCGACCGGCTCGTCGGGCGGCGCGGAATGACGGAGTCCGACGCGCGGGCGCGGATGGCGGCACAGGCCACCAGGGAGCAGCGGCGCGCCATCGCTGACCTTGTGATCGACAACGACGGTCCCCTGGAGCAGCTGGAACCGCAGGTGCGACGGGTGTGGGCGGAGCTCACCCGGCGGGCGGAGCGGCGATCCGGCTGAGCGGCCCCGTAACAGCGCGTTCCGTGACAGGGGCTCACAACAGCCCCTGACCGTACCGGAATACCTCTCCCGTGACCTGTGTTGGAACGGTGCGGCGAGGGGAAGGATTCCGTTGTGCCCAAGAGCAACCCGGAGACGCACGTCATCGACTACCGCGCGGCCGAGCGGCTGCTCGCCGCGCGGGACCCGCGTGGTGCCGTGAAGCTGCTGGACTCGGTCATCGCGGCCCATCCCGAGAACACGGCCGCCCGGCTGCTCCGCGCCCGCGCCTTCTTCGCCGCCGCCCAACTGCGGCCCGCGGAGCTGGAATTCGCATGGGTCCTGGAGCGCGAACCGGACAACGCCTTCGCGCATTTCGCCCTGGCCCGCACCTTCGAGCGCGCCGGCCGCCCCGGCCAGGCGCAGCGCCACTACCGTCTCGCGGCGGCGCTCGACCCCAGACCGGAGTATCTCCGCGCGGCCCGTTTCGACCCGGACGGCAAGCCCTAGGGGCCGGGTTCCCGCCCCTGCCCGGGGTCCGGCGGGCGGCGGTCGTGGACCGGTTCGTACGGTGGGATGTCCCGGCCGGGCTGATAGTGCGGGCCCTGGCGGACATGGCGGACGATGATGAACAGATCGACCAGGACGATCAGCAGGATCACCCCGCACAGCGCGGCCCAGCCGGGGTGGCCGGAGAGCGCGAAGGCCACCGTCCCGGAGGTGGTCCAGATCAGTCCCCAGACGGCCAGCCAGAAGCGCATCCGCAGGGGGCTGCGGGCGGTGATCGGTTCACTTCCCGTGCGCATGGTCCATTCATCTCCTTCTCCAGAGTGCACCCTCGCCTCCTCCCGGCGCGCCCCCGCGCGCTCCCGTGCCGCTCCGCGCCGGCGCGGCAGCGGAATCTGGTCGTAAGCCTCATACCGGGCATACGGTGGAAGAGGGCGTCCGGCTCGACCGAAGGGGGTGCCCTGATGATCGAGACGCTGGTGATCGCCTGTGTGGCGGTCGTACTCGGTGCTCTGGCGTACGCGACGGCGGCGGCCAGGATCGTGAAGCAGTACGAACGCGGTGTGGTCTTCCGTCTCGGACGGCTCCACGGGGGCGTCAGAGGCCCCGGATTCACCATGATCCTTCCCGCCGTCGACCGGCTCCGCAAGGTCAATATGCAGATCGTGACGATGCCCGTGCCCGCGCAGGAGGGCATCACCCGGGACAATGTGACGGTCCGGGTCGACGCGGTGGTCTACTTCAAGGTGGTCGAGGCGGCGGACGCGATCATCAAGGTCGAGGACTACCGGTTCGCGGTCTCCCAGATGGCGCAGACCTCGCTCCGGTCGATCATCGGCAAGAGCGATCTGGACGATCTGCTCTCCAACCGCGAGAAGCTCAACGAGGGGCTGGAGCTGATGATCGACAGCCCGGCGATCGGCTGGGGGGTCCAGATCGACCGGGTCGAGATCAAGGATGTGTCGCTGCCCGAGGCGATGAAGCGGTCGATGGCCCGGCAGGCGGAGGCCGACCGGGAGCGCCGGGCCCGGGTGATCAACGCGGACGCGGAGCTCCAGGCGTCGAAGAAGCTGGCCGAGGCGGCCGGGGTGATGTCGAAGGAGCCGGCCGCGCTTCAGCTCAGGCTGCTCCAGACGGTGGTGGCGGTCGCGGCGGAGAAGAACTCCACCCTGGTGCTGCCGTTCCCGGTGGAGCTGCTCCGCTTCCTGGAGCGGGCGCAGCAGCAGCCCCAGCAGGCGCAAGGTGGGTCCCCGGCGCAGGCGGTGGAGCAGGAGCCGGGGCGGGAGCGTGGTGGTGCGGAGGAAGTGGAGCCGAGCCCTCCGCCGCCGCACGCGGCCGAGGCCGGACCCGGACAGGACGAGGGCCCCGCCCTGGAGGCCCCGGAGTCCTGGGGATCGGGTGACCGCCCGGCGGTCACCGGGGGCGCGGTGGCCGACCCGGCTGATCCGGGGCACGTGCGGCCCCTCCCTCCGGCCGCCTGACCCTCGCGGCCCCGGCCTCGCGGCCCCGGCCTCGCGGGGGTCTGAGCGGCATGCACGGGCCTCGTGGGGTGGAGTCGATCGCCTCGGGCTGTCGCGGGTGCGAGCCGGCTGCTCCGGGCTCCCGCGGGCGCGAGAGGAATGCCCTGACCGCTCGCCGGTTGCGAGGCGGGCGCCCTGGCCTGTCACCGGTTCGAGCGGTACGCCCCGGGCCCACCGATTCGAGTGGAACGCACCCGGCCCTCGCCGGTTCGAACAGGGCGAGCCGGCCTTCCCCGCTCGTCGCGTGGGGCCGAGCCACCCGAGGCCCGTGGACCCCGTGCCCTTGCCCTGCGCCCGGACCCACGGGATGCCCGCGCCTCCCGCCGCCGCGCGAGCCGGCCCACTCACCACCCGCCGCGCGAGCCTGGCCCCTGGCCGAGGCGCGGCCCGGCGCCGATGATGACGCGCCCTTCCGGCGCCGCCCCCTTCCCCGGCGTCACGCGGTCCGGGAGCACACGGCCCGGCGTCACGTGGTCCGTCAGGCCGCGCGGCACCAGCGGGACCTCTCCGACCAGGCATTCCGCCCCGGATCGACGTCGTTGTCAGACCCCACCCGTAAGGTCGTAGGTCCGTTGTCCCGATACGCATCCGACGGTGGGAGGTGGCCCGCATGACAGCCGAGACGGCGCCCTCTCCGTCCGGTCTGCCCGGCCTGTTCGGTCTGTCCGGTCGCGCCGCGGTCTTCCTGCCGTCCGCGCTGCCGCGCGAGGGCAGGATCGCCTTCTGGAACCCCGGCGGCGAACCCCTCGACGACGCGACCGGGGAGATCGCCGTCGTCCGGCACACCGGCCCGGAGCCCGTCCCCGCCGCCCCCGCGCCGCAGGACATCCGCGAGCACTCCGTACCCGCCCTGCTGCTCCCGGTCGCGGAGGCCCTGCCGCTGCTGATGCGCGCCCGCCGCCACCCGGCCGCGCACCCCGCAGCCGCCTGCTGGGGTGCCGCGGCGCTGCACGCCCTCCATCTGGTGGCGCGCGGCCGGCTGCTCCCCGGCCTGACCGGGGCCGACGAGGACGCCTGGCGCGCCGGCCCGCTGGACGCCGACGACATCGCCCAGCTCAGAGCGATCGCCGCCGCGATGCCCCACGAGGCCCACGCCGTACCGATGCCCGCCTCCGGGGCACCATCGGCGGGCCCCCTCCGGCTCCCCGAGCCGGAGGCGCTGGTCCGTGCCTTCTTCGACGCGGTGGCGGACACCCTTCCCCGCACCCCGGCGGCGGCCTTCGCCGCGGGCGCCCCGTTCGCCGCCGAGGCGCCCCAGCGGCTTCCGGGGGCCCGGGAGTGGGCCGCCGAGGCCGCGGCCGGGATGGACGCGGGGGTGCGGGTCTCGCTGCGGCTCGATCTCTCGTCCCTGGAGCTCTTCGACACCGCCGCCGAGGACGAGGGCCACGGGAGCGGACGGAGCGCGGCCGCCGCCGTCGTCCAGGTGCACAGCCTCGCCGATCCCACCCTCGTCACCGACGCGGCACGGCTCTGGGCGGCCGACGGCGACGAACACCTCGGGCCGCGTGCCCGTATCGACACGGTGCTCGCACTGCGCCGCGCCGCCCGGGTCTGGCCTCCGCTCGCCGGGCTGCTGGAGCGGGATGTCCCCGATGTGCTCACCCTCACCGAGGACGAGCTGTACGAACTGCTGGGCCCCGGAGCGGCCCGGCTGGCCGCCGCGGGGGTGGCCGTGCACTGGCCGAGGGAGCTGGCCCGGTCCCTCTCCGCCTCCGCCGTGGTGCGTGCCGCCGCCCCCGGCTCGGCGACCGACGGCACCCCTTTCTTCGACAGCGCGGAGCTGCTGAAGTTCAACTGGCAGCTCGCTCTCGACGGAGACCCGCTGACCGAGCGGGAGATGGACGCCCTGGCCGAGTCGCACCGGCCGGTCGTGCGGCTGCGGGACCAGTGGGTGGTGGTCGACCCGGACCTCGTGCGCAAGGCCCGCAAGCGCGAGCTGGGCCTGCTCGAACCGGTCGACGCGCTCGCCGTGGCGCTGACCGGCACCGCGGAGGTGGACGGCGAGACGGTACCGGCGGTGCCCACCGGCACCCTGGCGGTGCTGCGCGACCGCCTCACCGGGGGAGCGGCCCCGGTGCCGGCCCCCGAGGGCCTCCAGGCCACCCTGCGGGACTACCAGCTGCGCGGGCTCGCCTGGCTCGACCTGATGACCTCGCTCGGGCTGGGCGGCTGTCTCGCCGACGACATGGGCCTCGGGAAGACCGTCACCGTGATCGCCCTCCATCTGCACCGGGCACACCCGGCCCCCACCCTGGTCGTCTGCCCCGCCTCCCTCCTCGGCAACTGGCAGCGAGAGATCAACCGGTTCGCCCCCTCCGTCCCGGTCCGCCGCTTCCACGGCGCGGACCGGACGCTGCCCGGTGCCGGTGCCGGTGCCGGTGGTGGCTTCGTGCTCACGACCTACGGCACGATGCGCACCAGCGCCCCCCGGCTCGCCGCCCAGAGCTGGGGGATGGTCGTCGCCGACGAGGCACAGCACGTCAAGAACCCCTTCTCCGCCACGGCCAAGGCCCTGCGCACCCTCCCGGCTCCCGCCAGAGTCGCGCTGACCGGCACCCCCGTGGAGAACAACCTCTCCGAGCTGTGGGCCCTGCTCGACTGGACCACCCCCGGTCTGCTGGGCCCCCTGAAGACCTTCCGCGCCCGGCACGCCCGGATCGTCGAGCTGGGCGAGGACGACGAGGCGGTCGAGCGGCTCTCCCGGCTGGTCCGCCCCTTCCTGCTGCGCCGCAGGAAGTCCGACCCGGGCATCGTGCCCGAGCTGCCGCCCAAGACGGAGTCCGACCACCCGGTCGCGCTCACCCGCGAACAGGCCTCGCTGTACGAAGCGGTGGTACGGGAGATGATGGCGGCCATCGGGAGCGCGGAGGGGATCGCCCGCCGCGGACTGGTGATGAAGCTGCTGACCGACCTCAAACAGATTTGCAACCACCCGGCGCAGTTCCTGAAGGAGCGCGGCGGTCCGCCACGGCCGGCCTCCACGGCCACCCGCCCCACCGCTCCCCGGAACCCGCCCGGCGGCAGGGGCCCGAGGCTGGCGGGGCGCTCCGGCAAGCTCGCCCTCCTCGACGAACTGCTGGAGACCATCCTCGCCGAGGACGGCTCGGTCCTGGTCTTCACCCAGTACGTCTCCATGGCGCGCCTGCTCTCCGAGCACCTCACCTCCCGGGCCATCCCCTCCCAACTGCTCCACGGAGGCACCCCGGTCGCCGAGCGGGAGCGCATGGTCGACCGCTTCCAGTCCGGGGGCGTGCCGGTGTTCATCCTGTCCCTCAAGGCAGCGGGCACCGGGCTCAACCTCACCCGGGCCGGCCATGTCATCCACTACGACCGCTGGTGGAACCCCGCAGTGGAGGAGCAGGCGACGGACCGGGCGTACCGCATCGGCCAGACCCAGCCCGTCCAGGTCCACCGGCTGATCGCGGAGGGCACCGTGGAGGACCGCATCGCCGGGATGCTCGCCGCCAAACGCGCCCTGGCGGACGCGGTCCTCGGCTCCGGCGAGGCCGCGCTGACCGAGCTGACCGACCACGAGCTGGCCGATCTCGTCTCCCTGCGGAGGCCCTCATGACCCCGCCCGCCACCCCGGGTCCGCACGGTGACCGCCGTGCGTCCAGCCGTCCGCGGACCTCCTCCACGCGCCGCCGCGCGGGCTCCCCGGGGGACGACCGGCGCCGCACCTTCCCCGCGCCGGAACCCCTGCCGCCCGGCGGGACGGCGTCGAGCTGGTGGGGAAACGCCTGGGTGGAGGCGCTGGAGGACACCGCTCTCGACCCGGCCAGGCTCGCCCGCGGCCGCGCGTACGCGGGGCGCGGCCAGGTCGACGCGATCACGGTCACCCCCGGCCGCGTCACCGCCTATGTGCACGGCAGCAGACCGCGCCCGTACCGCACGGAGATCCGACTCCGCACCCTCTCCGACGAGGAGTGGGAAGGCTTCCTCGGCGCCGCCGCCGCCCGCCCCGACCACATCGCCGCACTGCTCGACAAGGATGTGCCGCACGCCCTGGCCGGCGCGGCCGATCTGCTGCCCATGGCGGGCGACCTGATCCCCGACTGCTCCTGCCCCGACGACGGCTACCCCTGCAAGCACGCCGCCGCCCTCTGCTACCAGACCGCCCGGCTGCTGGACCAGGACCCGTTCGTGCTCTTCCTCATGCGCGGCATGGGCGAGCGGGACATCCTCGCCGCGCTCGCCCACCGCAACGCCATCCGGTCGGCCGCCGAGCGGGCCGCCGTCGCCGCGCCGTCCCCCGCGACCGTCCCGGCCCACGAGGCGCTCGCTCCCCGGGTGCTCCCCGCCCTGCCGCCCCCCTTCCCGGCGCCGGCCCAGCCGGGCCGTCCACCCGCCTACCCCCACGCGGCGGGCGCGCCCGACCCGCTCGCGCTCGATCTCCTCGCCGGTGAGGCGGCGGCCCGCGCCCTGGCCCTGCTCACCACCGGTATCGACCCCATCGCCCGGCTCACCACCTGGCAGGACGCGGTCCGCCTCGCCGCCGCCCACCCCGGTTCCGGGCTCACCGCGTCCACCCGTGCCCTCTACCGCGATCTGGCCGGGGCGGCGGACCGTACACCCACCGAACTGGCCCGGGCGGTCGCCGCCTGGCGCCAGGGCGGCGGTCCCGCCCTCGATGTGCTGGAGGAGCCCTGGGACCCGCCCGCAGGCCCCTTCGACCGGGCGCGGCCCGCCCTGGCCGCCGCCGACTTCCCGGACTTCCGCCCCTGGCGCAACCGTCTCTCCACCGCCTCCCTCCAGCTCCGCTTCGGCCGTGACGGACTCTGGTACGGCTACGAGTCCGATAGTGGGCGCGAGGACTGGTGGCCCCGCGGCACCCCCGACACCGACCCCGTCGGGGTGCTCACCGCCCTGCTCGACCGGTGAAGCCTCCCGGGAGCGGGCGCGCCGCCGACGCCTCCCGGGAGGACCGTCCGGGGGGCGCTGACGCGACCGGGAGGCGATCGGTTCCGCCGGGGCGGGCCGCGCACTCGATGGAGTGAAAGGGACCGGCCGGATGGGCCCAAGCGGTGCGGGAATTCGTTGTCCGGATGCGGGCGGGTGCCCGCGCACTTCTCCGGAAAGCAGGAAACCCCATGAGGCAGCTCCACCGAAGAGGTCTGGCCACCGTGATGCTCACGGGCGGCGCGCTCGCGATGGCCGGACCGGCCCAGGCCGACGCCGTCGCCGACGGCGGCACGGCCGGTTCGCCCGGGGTGATCTCGGGAAACACGGTGCAGCTGCCGGTCCATCTGCCGGTCAGCGTCTGCGGCAACACGGTCAATGTGGTCGGCCTGCTCAACCCGGCCGCCGGCAACACCTGCGAGAACACCTCGCGCGGCGACCAGCCCCCGCCGGGCTCCTCGGCGAACGGCGGCGGAGCCGTCGCCCAGGGAGGCGCGGCGAACTCCCCGGGAGTGGACTCCGGGAACAGCCTCCAGCTCCCCATCGATCTGCCCGTCAATGTCACGGGCAACTCGGTCAACGCGGTCGGCCTCCTCAACCCCGCCGTGGGCAACACCTCGGCCAACGTCCCCACCGAGCCGACCGCCCCCAAGCCGCCCACCCGCCCGGCACCCGTCACCCCGCCGAAGACCGTCCCGCCGCCGGAGACCGCCGTGCCCCCGCGCGAGCCGGAGGCGCCGGCGACCGTCACCCCCGCCGACTCCGGGCCCTCACCTGCGTCCGGACCCACCCGGGTGCTCGCCGAGACGGGAACCGGCGACGGAGTCGGTTACGCGGTGCCCGCGGGCGCTGCCCTGCTGCTGGCCGGTACGGCGCTCCTCCGCCACGGACGCGGGAGCCGCCGGGCCGAGAGCTGAGCACTGGGCCGCGCGCGCGTCACCGGTCCGCGCGGCTCCGGGCGCGCCGGCAGCCGGGGCCCGGGCCGGAGCGGAAGTGGAAGCGGGGGCGGTTCAGCGCACGCTCGGGGCCGCCGCCTCGATGAACTCCGACAGCGTCTCACGTGCCTGCTCCGAGCGCTGGGAGCGGTCGTCCTCGTCCGGCGCCTCGTGCATGCAGTTCGTCACCTCGAAGGCCGCCGAGGCGAGCTCCAGTGTCTGGGCGTCGTCACACACCAACTGGACCCTCACCAGCGCCTGATGGGCGCTGGAGCGCAGTTGGTAGGAGCCGATCCTGGCCTCCTCGGCCGCCGGGCTGCCCGGGGCGTCCAGCGCGCGGTGCCAGCGGTCGTTCTGGCCGCGCCGGTAGTCCACCAGGGCGCCCGCGAAGGCGCTGTACGCGGCGATCCGGTCCTGGCGCAGCTGTTCGGCGCGGGTGAGCGCGGCGACCCGCTCGGTCGTCCTGCTCTGGAACACATGGGTGATCACCGAGCCGAGCAGTGTGCCGATGACCGCGATGACAGCTGTCTCCATGGTGCTTACTTCCCAAGAGGTGTGAAGGGGCCGGACGGAGGAGAAGCGGGAACCCGTCGCAGACGCGCAGGTGCGCAGGTGCTCCCGCGCGCGATCGAGTGCCTGATGAGAGTCCTGGCGGCTTGATCGTGCAGCGAAACCCCATCAGATCATCGCAGTGGAGAAGTGCGTCAAGACCAAGCGCGTCACGACCTGGCCTCCGCCTTCCCCCGCCGTGGTTTCCCCGGGAGCGACGGGTCCGGGACAGCCTCTGTCCCGGGCTCGCTCCTGCCGCCGGCGCCCGCCCCAAGTCCCCTTTCCCGGCGGGAAGTTCCCTTCTGGCCGATTCCCCCTCGCCCGGGTTCCGGTTTCGGTAGCGTGCCCGTCTTCGGCGGCGGCCGGTGTGGGGCGTTCGCAGGGGAACGCCTCTGCCAAGCCGAAGAACTGGGGAGGGCTCCGTGGGGTTGAAGAACAGGCTGAGGCGAATAGGACGACAAGGGCGCTCGCGGGGCGCGGTGCTGCTCGCCGCCTTCCTGGGGCTGACCTCGTCCGTCCCGTCCGCCGCGGGCGTCACCTCCGGTCATGGCGTCACCGGCACGGTGCTCGCACAGGGCGTCTCCGAGAAGAGGCTCAAGCTGAGGGCCAGGGGACGCTCCGATGTCGTCGTCCGGACCATCGTCATCGACCCGGGCGGCTCGACCGGGTGGCACTACCACGACGGCCACATGCTGGTCGTCGTGCAGTCCGGGACACTGACCCGGACCCTTGAGGACTGCTCGGTCGAAGTGGCCCCGGCGGGCTCCGCCTTCGTCGAGCCCTCCGGAGAGGACCACCGCCACGTCGGCCGGAACCTCGGCACCGAACCGGTGGTGCTCTACGCGACCTATGTGCTGCCGAAGGGCAGTCCCCTCTCCGTGGGCGTGGAAGCACCGTCCTGCGCGGGGGAGTAGGCGCCTCGGACCCGGCACCGGTGCCGCGCCGTGGCGCGTGGCCGCCACCCCCGGCACCGGCCCGGACGATGATGAACCGGTGAGACTCGAAGCGATCACCTGGGAGCGGCTGACCGATGCCGTGGCCGACGAGGTTCTCCGGACACCGGTGGCCGGGGGCGGGCCCTGGCCCCGCGTCGGGCTGGACGGGCCGCCCGCCGCACGGTGCGGGGAGTTCGCCGAGCGGCTCGGCGAGGCCCTGCGGCTGCGCGGGCGCGACAGCCTCGCCATCGGCACCGACGGCTTTCTCCGCCCCGCCTCACTGCGGTACGAGTACGGGCGCGACGACCCCGACGCGTACTACAGCGACTGGTTCGACACCGGTACCCTCCGGCGCGAGGTCTTCGGCCCGCTGGAGCCGGGTGGCAGTGGTCTGGTCCTGCCCGACCTCCGGGACCCCCTGACCGACCGGGCGACCCGCAGCGCACGGGTGGCCCTGCCGGCCGGCGGTGTGCTGCTGCTGTACGGGCCGTTTCTGCTCGGCCAGTGGTTCCCCTTCGACCTGACCGTGCGGATACGGCTGTCGGAGGGGGCGCTGCGGCGCCGCACGGCGGCGGAGGAGCAGTGGACCCTGCCCGCGTTCCGGCGGTACGAGGAGGAGGTGCCGCCGGAGGGAGCGGTGGACGCCCTGGTCCGGGCGGACGACCCGCGTCATCCGGCGTGGAGCGGCTTTCACTGAACGGGCCGGTCGGTGAGGTCCTGGAGGTCCTGGCGGGGCAGGCCGCCGCTCGGCGGCGCGGCGGGCCCGTCGGGCCTGCCGCCGATCACCCTGACCGACTCCGCCCCCGCCCTGCACCCCTCGGCCGCCGCGGCCGGCGCGTCCGCGCCCCGGAGCCGGGCGGTCAGGAAGGCACCGGTGAAGGCGTCCCCGGCACCCGTGGTGTCCACCGCCAGGGCCGTGGGCGCCAGCACCCGGGCGCTGAGCCCGCCGGAGTCCGCCACCAGCGCGCCCTCCGCGCCCAGGGTGACGACGGCCAGCGGGAACCTCCTACTCAGGGCCGTGACAGCCGCGGCGGGGTCGGAGAGCCCGGTGAGACTGCGCGCCTCGCCGGCATTGGGAAGCAGGACATCCACCCCGTCGTAGGCGGACAGCAGCCGGTCCGCGCCGAGGGCCTCGATGAAGCCCGTGGACGCGGGGTCGACACTCACCGGGATGCCGAGCGAGCGGGCCGACCGCACGGCGAGCCGCGCCAGCTGGCGTCCGGTGCCGGAGAAGAACAGATACCCGGAGAGATGGAGATGGCCGACCCCCTCCAGCAGCGCGGGTGACCAGTCGGCGGGGGAGAAGCGCAGCACCGTGCCGCTGTCCGTGAGGAAGGTGGGCTCGGCGTTCGCGTCGACCAGCACGATCACGGTCGTGGTCGGGGCGGTGTCGTCGGGGATGAGCCGCGGGCGGACTCCGGCGGACCGCAGCCGCTCCTCGTGCCACCCGGCGTCCTCCCGGCCGACGCGACCCAGCAGCCGTACATCGGACAGGCCCCAGTGGGCGGCCCAGCAGGCCACATTGGCCCCGGCGCCACCGGGGAGGATGCGGATGCGGGCGGGGGTGTCGGTGCCCGGGGCCAGCGGCTCCGGATGCCGGGCGAGGATATCGGTCACCACATCGCCGATGACGAGCAGCGCGGGTGCTCCACCGGCCCTCCCTGCCACCGGGGCGTCCCCGGTCACAGCTCCGCCGCACGGCATAAGGCCGGGGTCTCGCCGAGGCCCCGGCCGCCGGGGGCGGTGACGGTCGCGGGGGCGCTGCCCCGGGAGCGCGTACGCCCCTCCGGCTCGACCGCCACGGCCCGTTCGGGCGGGCGGGGCGGACCCTGGGGGACGATCGTCGCCTCAGCGGCCGCAACGGGCCGGTGGGCGGCGAGTGTCTCCCGTACTTCCTCGGACACCTCGGTGCACAGCATGTCCCATCCCTGGCACACGGGCGCACCGCCCAAACCCCCGATCCGGACGCCTGTTCCCGCACCCGCGCGGAAATCCCGTCACGGACTCCCGGGGCCCGGCCCGCGGACCGCCCGGCGGACCGCCAGGGCGGCCATCGGCAGCAGGAGCAGGGCGCCGGCCAGATTGAGCCAGTCGTACCCCGCCCTGGCGACGATCAGCCCGGCCAGCACACCGCTGACACCCGCCGCCGTGTTCATCGCGAGATCAGACACCCCCTGGGCCGCCGCGCGCGCGGGCTGCGGCACGGAGTCCGTGAGCAGCGCCGATCCGGCCACCATCCCCGCCGACCAGCCGAGTCCGAGCAGGAACAGCCCGAGGGCGACCCGGGTGTGGCTGGGGCCCGCCGTACCGGCGAAGAGGGCCGCGGCGGCCAGGAACCCCGCCGCGAGTCCCACCACGGTGAGCCGGCCGAACCGGTCCGCCAGCCATCCCATCACCGGCGAGAAGGCGTACATCCCCGCGATATGGCCGCTGATGACCAGGCCGATCAGCTCGATGTCCGCGCCGTGCCCGCTGAGCGCCAGCGGGGTCATCGACATGATCGCCACCATCGCGGCGTGCGAGACGGCCAGGGTGATCAGGGCCAGCCGGGCCATCGGTGACTCCCCGACCGCCCTGATTCCGGCCCGCAGCGAGCGTCCCCCGGGCGTGTGGTCGCCGGGGGAGAGGGCCCGCGCGGTGATCAGCGGATCGGGGCGCATCAGCGACTGCACCAGCACGGCGGCCAGCAGGAACACTCCGGCCGCCCAGACGAACGGCCCGGCCTCGGGCGGAATGCCCAGACCGGAGACGGTGCGGCCCGCCGGGGCCGTGAGGTTGGGCCCGAGCACCGCACCGAACGTGGTCGCCCAGACGACCAGGGAGATCGCCCGCCCACGCCGTTCGGGTACGGCCAGATCGGCGGCGGCGAACCGCGCCTGGAGGTTCGCCGAGGAGCCGGCACCGAACGCGGCCATGCCGATGAGCAGCAGGGGAAAGCTCTCCACGGCGGCCCCGATGACCACCACCGCCGCGCCGAGCGCGCCGATCGTGTAGGCGAGGACCAGCCCGGGCCGCCGGCCCCGGGCGGTCATCAGCGCGGCCAGTGGCACGGAGAGCAGCGCCGTGCCGGTGACGGTGGCCGTCGGCGCCAGCCCCGAGAGCGCGGCCCTGCCGCTGACCTCCTCGGCCAGCAGGGCGGCCGGTGCGATCCCGGTGGCGACGCCGAGCCCGCCGAGGATCTGACTCAGCACGAGGACGGCGGTGGTCCGGCGGCGCAGCGCGGGCAGCCCGCCCTCCGGCAGCGGCCCGCCCGCCGGGGTCCGGCCCGGGCCGGGCGGCATCGGGGCCGCCGGGGCGCCCGGTTCTCCGGAACCGGATATGTCAGATGTGTCAGGGCTGATGCTCACTCGCGCAGTGTGCCAGCCGCCGTGACAGCACCGAAACCCCGCGCCAGAGCTGTCCGGGTCGTGGTCTTCCAGAGGCCTGGCTGAGGTCTCCCGGAGGGATCTCGGAGGGATCTCGGAGGGATCTCTGAGGTCTCTCAGAACAGCGGTCGCGGCAGCACCCCTTCCAGCGCGAGCAGTTGCCGCTTGGTCTCCACCCCGCCGCCGAAGCCGCCCAGCTTTCCGTCCGTCTCCACCACCCGGTGGCAGGGCACCACCAGCGGGAGCGGATTGGAGCCCATCGCGGCCCCCACGGCCTGCGCCGCACCCGGCTGACCGACTCGCGCGGCCAGTTCGCCGTACCCCACGACGGCACCGAAGGGGACACCGGAGGCCAGCTCCCGCAGCACCTGCCGGTTGAAGCCGCCCGACAGCGACCAGTCGAGCGGCAGCGAGAATTCCCGCAGCTCGCCCCGGAAGTAGGCCGAGAACTGCCGTATCGGCTCGGCGAGCAGGCCCGAGGCGGACTCGGTGCCCTCGCTCCCGAGCCGGGCCGACAGCCGGCGCAGCGCCTGCTCCCGGACCGTCCCCTCGGCGTGGAAGGCCACACAGACCAGGCCCTGACCGGTCGCGGCGAGGAACAGGGGTCCGATGTCGCTGCTCACCACGGTCCACTCGAAGCTGTTCATGGAACCACCGTACGGCCGGGCACTGACAGTGCCCGGCCGTACCGGCGCCGTGCGGGGGTTCCCGGGCGGCGGACCGCCGCTCAGCCCACGGCGTCCCGCACGATGTCGGGGTTGTTGGTGATGATTCCGTCGACCCCGAAGCCGTCGGCGCGCACCGCCCCCGCCGCGTCGTTCACGGTCCAGGTGTGCACCTGGAGCCGCTTCCCGTGCGGTCCCTTGAGGCGGTGCGCCGCGGCGACCCAGTCGGCGGTGATCGTGGTGTGCGACGGGTTGATCTGGTCGGCGAAGGCCGCGTACGACGGCAGGTCGGCGACCGCGGGCGTCCCCAGGAACCCGGTGACGACATCGGGGCGCTGCCGGTGCACGGCCTCGACCGTGGCCGCCCCGAAGCTCTGGATCACCAGCTTCCGTTTGACATGGGAGCGGTCGAGCCAGCCCTCCTCGCCCAGGACCCGCAGCGTGTCCCCCTCGATGCCCGGGTACAGCTCGGGCCGCTTGATCTCCAGCAGCAGCTTCTGATGGTTGCGGTCGACCCGCCGCAGATACTGCGTGAGGGTGGGCACCCGGGCCCCGGCCCACTGCTCGCCGAACCAGCTGCCCGCGTCCAGCGTGGCGATCTCGGCCGCGGTGAAGTCCTTGACCTTCCAGGGCGCGCGCCCCGGGAAGCGCTGCTCCACATCCGTGGTGCGGGTCAGCGAGTCGTCGTGCAGGACGACCAGTTCGCCGTCCCTGGTGCGCTGGACGTCGTTCTCGACCCAGGCGAAACCCATCCGGTCGGCGAGGTCGACGGCGGCGAGCGTGTTCTCGGGCGCGTAGGCGGAGGCGCCCCGGTGGGCGATCACCAGGGGGTCCCCGTGCCGGGCGGTGGCCGGCCCCGGTGCGCCGGCCCGGTCGGCGGCGCTCTGGGCCGCGTGGGCCCGGGGCGGCTGGTTCTGTGCGACGGGGCTCGGGGCGGCGGGGGGCCGGGCGGCGGCCCGGGCCGAGGGGGCCGACACCAGGACCGCGCCCGCGCCGAGAGCGGCGGCGGCCGTTGCTGCGATGAGACGTGCGTACACCGTGACTCCTCAGGGCGTGCGGTGGGCAACGGGGTGAGAGTGACATCCACGGGCCAACGAGGAACAGGCGAAGTGTGGCCAAAACGTGAACAGATCATCCCAGACCGCCGCAGCTGATGGTTTCTCCGGAGATAGAGCGCCATACAAATGTTTGACAAATGGTCTTTAGGTCGTACTGTCGCCCTCTGAAAAGACGTTCCGCCAGCGGCCACAGGGACCACCGCGAGGGAACCGCCGGACCACGGGAGCGAAGGAAACAGCGCATGCAAGGAACCCTCGACGGCTTCACCTATGGCCTTGTCACCCCGGTGGTGGCGTTTGTGATGGCCTGTCTGGGCGGAGCACTCGGGCTCCGCTGTACGACGAGATCGGTACGGACCGAGGGTTCCTTCCGACCCGGCTGGCTCGCCCTGGGCGCCGTCTCCATCGGCTCCGGCATCTGGACCATGCACTTCATCGCCATGATGGGCTTCAGTATCGACGAGGCCCCCATCACCTACGACCGGCCGATCACCTTCGCCAGCCTCGGCGTCGCCATCGTCATGGTCGGCATCGGGATCTTCATCGTCGGATACCGCGGTGCCACCGTGATGGCGCTCGGCACCGGCGGCACGATCATGGGCCTCGGGGTCGCCACCATGCACTACCTCGGCATGGCCGGAATGCGGTTCCAGGGCCGTGTCGACTACAGCACGC
Organism: Streptomyces sp. NPDC001985; assembly: GCF_040296845.1. Lineage (NCBI taxonomy): Bacteria > Bacillati > Actinomycetota > Actinomycetes > Kitasatosporales > Streptomycetaceae > Streptomyces > Streptomyces sp. NPDC001985. The sequence goes on along the minus strand of NZ_JBEOYB010000020.1, from coordinate 74,428 downwards.
CGATCGTCGTCCTCTCCGTGGTGATCGCCGTCGTCGCCGCGACCGCCGCCCTCTGGGCCGCCGTCTCGGTCCACGGCTTCCTCGCCAGCCTCGGCGCGAGTCTGGTGATGGGCGTCGCGGTGACCGGAATGCACTACACGGGAATGGCCTCGGTCAGCGTCCATCTGCACGGAAGCTTCGGCTCCGCCGGAACCGGCGACTCACCGACCTCCCTCCTGGCGCCCATGCTGCTCGGACCGGTGGTCTTCCTGCTGCTCGCCGGAGTGATCGTGATGTTCGACCCGCTGCTGGTGATGGGGGAGCCCGGCTGGGAGAAGTCCCGCGGCGCCACCGCCCCCGGCGTCCCGGCCGGGCGACCGGTGGCCCAGCCCTCCGCCCAGCGGACCGGCACCCCGGACCGGCCCTTCGCGCAGCGGCCCGGGAGCCAGGACCCGTACGCGGCGGCACCCCCCTTCGTGCAGCCCCCCGCGGGCCGGCCCGCCGAGGGCTTCCCGCGCCGTGACCAGCCGTACTCCGACAGCTGGTAACCCCGCTCCGTACCCTTGCTGACCAGGCCCGATGCCCTCCGGCACCGGGCCTGGACCGGTCTGCGCGCCGGGCGCCGCACATCGCTCGGCCCCCGGTTGTCAGTGCGGGGTCGTACGGTGGATTCATGCGGCCCGTTTCCAAGATCGAACGTACGGTGGCGCCCTTCGAGGTCGTCAGCTCCTACCAGCCCAGCGGCGACCAGCCCACGGCCATCGCCGACCTGGAGCGGCGCGTCCGCGCCGGCGAGAAGGATGTCGTCCTGCTCGGTGCGACCGGCACCGGAAAGTCGGCCACCACCGCCTGGATGATCGAGAAGCTCCAGCGCCCCACCCTGGTGATGGCGCCGAACAAGACCCTGGCCGCGCAGCTCGCCAACGAATTCCGCGAGCTGCTGCCCAACAACGCCGTCGAGTACTTCGTCTCGTACTACGACTACTACCAGCCCGAGGCGTACGTCCCCCAGTCGGACACCTACATCGAGAAGGACTCCTCGATCAACGAGGAGGTCGAGCGGCTCCGCCACTCCGCGACCAACTCGCTGCTCACCCGGCGCGATGTGATCGTGGTCGCCTCCGTCTCCTGCATCTACGGCCTGGGCACCCCGCAGGAGTACGTCGACCGGATGGTGCAGCTCAAGGTCGGCGAGGAGATCGACCGGGACCAGCTGCTGCGCCGGTTCGTCGACATCCAGTACACGCGCAACGACACGGCGTTCGCCCGCGGCACCTTCCGGGTGCGCGGCGACACCATCGAGATCTTCCCGGTCTACGAGGAGCTGGCCGTCCGGATCGAGATGTTCGGGGACGAGATCGAGGCGCTCTCCACCCTCCACCCCCTCACCGGCGAGATCCTCAGCGAGGACCAGTCGCTCTACATCTTCCCCGCCACCCACTACGTGGCCGGCCCCGAGCGCCTGGAGAAGGCGGTCAACGGCATCGAGAAGGAGCTGGAGCAGCGCCTCGCCGAGCTGGACAAGCAGGGCAAGCTCCTGGAGTCCCAGCGGCTGCGCATGCGCACCACCTACGACCTGGAGATGATGCGCCAGATCGGCTCCTGCTCCGGTATCGAGAACTACTCGATGCACTTCGACGACCGCGGCCCCGGCACACCCCCCAACACGCTCCTCGACTACTTCCCCGAGGACTTCCTGCTGGTCATCGACGAGTCGCATGTCACCGTGCCCCAGATCGGCGCGATGTACGAGGGCGACGCCTCGCGCAAGCGGACCCTGGTCGACCATGGTTTCCGGCTGCCGTCCGCGCTCGACAACCGCCCGCTGAAGTGGGAGGAGTTCACCGAGCGGATCGGGCAGACGGTCTATCTGTCGGCCACTCCCGGCACCTATGAGCTCTCCCGGGGCGACGGCTTCGTGGAGCAGATCATCCGCCCCACCGGCCTGATCGACCCGGAGGTCGTCGTCAAGCCCACCGAGGGGCAGATCGACGACCTGGTGCACGAGATCCGGCTCCGCACCGAGAAGGACGAGCGGGTGCTCGTCACCACGCTGACCAAGAAGATGGCCGAGGACCTCACCGACTACTTCCTCGAACTGGGCATCCAGGTCCGCTATCTCCACAGTGATGTCGACACCCTGCGCCGGGTCGAGCTGCTCCGGGAACTGCGCGCCGGGGAGTACGACGTCCTGGTCGGCATCAACCTGCTGAGGGAGGGGCTCGACCTGCCCGAGGTCTCCCTGGTGGCGATCCTCGACGCGGACAAGGAGGGGTTCCTGCGCTCGGGCACCTCGCTGATCCAGACCATCGGACGAGCGGCGCGCAATGTCTCCGGACAGGTCCATATGTACGCGGACAAGATCACCGCGGCGATGGAGAAGGCCATCGAGGAGACCAACCGCCGCCGGGAGAAGCAGATCGCCTACAACACGGAACGGGGCATCGACCCGCAGCCGCTCCGCAAGAAGATCAACGACATCGTCGCCACCATCGCCCGTGAGGAGGTCGACACCGAGGAGCTGCTCGGCACCGACTACCGCAAGCCCGCGGCGCCGAAGGCCGGCAAGGGCGCCAAGGCACCGGTTCCCGCGCTCGGCGGGAAGGCCAGGGGCGCGGCGAAGGGCGGGAAGAAGGAGCCGGGGGCGCTCACGGACCGGCCCGGTGCCGAGCTGGCCGGAATCATCGAGGAGATGACCGAGCGGATGCGGGCCGCCGCCGCCGATCTCCAATTCGAGGTGGCCGCGCGGCTGCGGGACGAGGTCGGCGAACTGAAGAAGGAGCTCCGGCAGATGAGGGAGGCGGGGGTCGCCTGAGGCCGGCGGCTCCGGGCCCCGGCCCGGGGCCACCGGCCGCCGTCGGTCCCGGGCCGGCACCCCGTCGGTCCCGGGTCGGCACCCGGTCCGTCCCGGGTCTCCCGGCGGCGGGTGGCGGGTCCGCGCCGCACCCGTGGAACCCGGCACACCAGGTGTGTTGCAAGAACGACACGAAAACCAGCCAAGCGTGCCGCACCGATGACGCGACTGCGTAGGGTGCTGGGCAGCCGCCCGTACGGCCGGCGGCGCGTCGGCAGACGCCAGGGAGAAGGGGACACGCGCGTGACGGTCAATATGACCAAGGGCCAGGCCATCAGCCTGCGGAAGAGTGACGGGGCGACGCTCACAGCGGTGCGGATGGGGCTCGGCTGGCAGGCCGCCGCCCGGCGCGGTCTGTTCGGCTCGCGCACCAAGGAGATCGATCTCGATGCCTCGGCCGTGCTCTTCGCCGACAAGCAGCCCGTCGACGTCGTCTTCTTCCAGCACCTCGTCAGCGACGACGGCTCCGTGAAGCACACCGGCGACAACCTGGTCGGCGGCGCGGGTTCCGGCGGTGACGACGAGGCGATCCTGGTGGACCTCTCCCGGGTGCCCGTCCACATCGACCAGATCGTCTTCACCGTGAACTCCTTCACGGGCCAGACGTTCCAGGAGGTGAAGAACGCCTTCTGCCGCATCGTCGACGAGACCAACGGCCAGGAGATGGCGCGCTACACCCTCGACGGCGGCGGCCACTACACCGCGCAGATCATGGCGAAGGTGCACCGGGTCAAGGACGGCCGTCCCCAGGGCTACAGCAAGGAGCCCACCCCCGGCGGCTGGCAGATGACCGCCATGGGCAACCCCGCCAACGGGCGCACCTTCCAGGACCTGATTCCGTCCATCCTGCCCCACCTGTAGGCCCGCACCGCACCGCAGGCCCCGTGTCCAGGGGCCCGTCAGGCCCGTCAGGACGACCGCGTCCGGCTCCCGGAGGCAACATGGGCGCCGGGGGCTGTACCACTGATGTGGACCGCGCACCACGACGAGCACACCGAGGGGGACTTGGGGATGACGGCCGAGCTGGTCCGGGGGCAGAACCATCCACTGCCCGGCACCCGTCTGGTGATCAGCGTCTCGGCCGGTCACCCGGTCGTGGTCTGTGCCACCTGTACCGACGAGCGGGGGACCGTCTGCGACGAGGCCGTCGCGCACCCCGGCGCCCCGGCGCTGCCCGGTGTCGAGGTCTCCCGCTCCGCCACCGGCACCCCTCGCTGCACCGTCGACCTGGAGGCGGTCCCGGCCTCCGCGCAGCAGGTCAGCCTGCTGCTCGCGCTGCCCGACGGCACCGGGGGCCCGGACCGCTTCGGTGCCACGGCGGCCCCGTTCGTCGCGGTCCTCGCCCAGGACGGGACCGAGGTCGCGGGCTTCACCATCACGGGGCTGGACACCGAGACCGCGCTGGTCGCGGTCGAGCTCTACCGCCGGCACGGCGCCTGGAAGGTGCGCGCGGTCGGCCAGGGATACGCGGGCGGGCTCGCCCAGCTCCTCGGCGATCAGGGCCTGCCTCGCCCCCGGGAACGGGCCGCCCGCATCCAGGAGGCGGCCGTCCCCCGCCCGTCCCGCGCCGAGCCCGCTCCGCTCCGTAGCGGCACCGCCGCCGACGGCGCCCAGATCTCCTCACCGGGCGGCCCGGGCGCCCCGGGGCGGCCCGCGGCCGGCGGCGACCGGAGCGGCCGTACACCCGCACCCGGGCCGGATGCCGCGATTCCGGAAGGGCTCCGGGGCGGTGGTCCGCCGGCCTCCGGCCCCGTGGACCCGCCGACCGCGCCGGGCGGCCCGATCAGCTACACCCATCCGCGCCGCCGTTCGGCCCCGCCGCCGCCACCACCCCCGCCGCCGCCGTCCTCCGCACCGGCGCCCGAACCGGGCCGTCCCGCCCGTCCCGTCGCGGGTGACGCCACCGGCTGGTCCATGGAGGAGCGGCTCTACAACCAGATCTGGGCCATGTTCGAGGACCTGGCCCGCTCCGTCGCGGCCTACCGCAGCGCCGTGGACTTCGCCGAGACCCGGCTGGACCGGGAGCTCGACCAGGCTCTGAACGACCCGCGCGGCCGTATCGGCGGGGCCGGGGACACCGCCCGGGAGGCCGCCCGCGCCAAGTGCCAGGAGCTCACCGCACGGGCCCGCCAGGCGCTCGACCGGGACCTGGTCCAGCTCGGCGACGAGTCGGCGGTTGTCGAGCCCGCGCTGCCGCCCGCCCTCGCCCGCTGGGACAACCCCGTCTGGCACGCCTACCGGGTGCCCATGGAGACCCCCATGGCGGTGCGCCTCGGCGACCTCCAGCTCCCCGAGGCCCCGGATCTGCTCATTCCGTTCCTGCTGAGACTGCCGCTGGAGCGCGGTCTGTGGGTGGACAGCGGACGCGCCGGTTCCGAGACCGCCATGACCCTGGACGAGCCCCAGCTGCGGAAGCTCGCCATGGACTGCGCGGTCACCCACGCGGCCCGGCTGCTCGCCGTCCACCCGCCCGGGGACTTCTCGGTCCAGGTGATCGACCCCGCCGGTACGGGGGCGTCCTCGCTCGCCCCCCTGGTCGGCTCGGGGGTGCTGGCCGATCCGCCCGCCGCCGGTGCCCGGGGCGTCACCGGGACGCTCGACCGGCTCACCCGGCGGGTGGATCTGGTGACCATGGCGGTGCGGGCCGGCGCGGCCGACGCGCTGCCGCCCGATCTGGACACCGGGGAGCAGCTGCTGATCGTCAACGACTTCCCGCACGGCTTCGACGACCGGGCCGTCACCCAGTTGCGCTATCTCGCCGACGAGGGCCCGGCCGTCGGCGTCCATCTGATGATGGTCGCGGACCGTGAGGACGCGAGCGCGTACGGGCCGGTGCTGGACCCGCTGTGGCGGTCGCTGCTGCGGATCACCCCGGTTCCGGACGATCACCTGGCCGATCCCTGGGTGCGCCACGCCTGGACGTATCAGCCGCTTTCGGTGCCGGTTGGCAGCGCCGTTCTGGGGCAGGTGCTCGATCAGGTGGCCGCGGCTCGCCGCGCCTGGGGCCGCTGAGGCCCCGCATCGGCTCTCCAAGACCCCCGAAAGACTCTTTCCAGAGCTTCTGAGAAGCGTCTCTGACCTGCGGATTTGAATCTTCCTTTACCAAGCTCTTTACCTTTGCTTGGAGCCTCCTGTACGCTCCAGTGAGCGGAGGGGAGTATTCCCGGCTGCGGCGTACTCGTCAGTACGGATCACCATTGATCCCGGGGCGCCGGCTCGAGCGGCAAGGACTGCTCGGGTGGAAGAGACCTCCGGCAGCGACGACGCTGATCAGTAGCCGTACGACGCCGGAGGCGCAGTGGACGTTTCATTGACCCTGTGGGTGCTGACCATTCTTGGTCTGAGTGCCCTCATCGGAGCCGACTTCTTCATCGGGCGCAAGCCCCATGATGTTTCGATCAAGGAAGCCGGAATCTGGACCATCGTCTGGATCGTCCTTGCCGTGATCTTCGGCATCGGTCTGGCGATCTTCGGCAACAGCCAGGCCTCGGGCGAGTTCTTCGCCGGCTTCATCACCGAGAAATCCCTCAGCGTCGACAACCTCTTCGTCTTCGTTCTGATCATGGCGAAGTTCTCGGTGCCCTCCCACCTCCAGCAGCGGGTGCTGCTGATCGGTGTGCTCATCGCGCTGGTCCTGCGGGCCATCTTCATCGCGGCCGGCGCGGCGATCATCGCCAACTTCTCGTGGGTCTTCTACATCTTCGGCGCGTTCCTGATCTACACCGCCTGGAAGCTCATCCAGGAGGCGCGCTCCGACGACGAGGAAGAGGACTGGGAGGAGAACCGCCTCCTCAAGTCCATCGAGAAGAAGTTCGGCGTCGCCGACCAGTACCACGGCACGAAGCTGTTCATCCAGAAGAACGGCAAGCGCATCATGACCCCGCTGATGGTGGTCATGCTCGCCATCGGCACCACCGATGTGCTCTTCGCGCTGGACTCGATCCCGGCGATCTTCGGTCTGACCCAGGACCCGTACATCGTCTTCACAGCCAACGCGTTCGCCCTGATGGGTCTGCGTCAGCTGTACTTCCTCATCGGCGGACTGCTCAAGAAGCTGGTCCACCTCAGCTACGGCCTCTCGGCGATCCTCGGCTTCATCGGCGTCAAGCTGGTGTTGCACGCACTCCACGAGAGCGGCGTGCACGTCCCGGAGATCTCGATTCCGTTCTCCCTCACGGTCATCGGCGGTGTGCTCATCATCACCACGATCACCAGCCTCATCGCCTCCAAGAAGCAGCGGGAGCGCGAGCTGGCCGAGGGCGGCGGCAACGACGACGGCCCCGGCGACACCCCGAAGGACAAGAACAGCGTCGAAGCCTGACGCACGGTTCCCGGTGGGGGCGGACGGCCTTGCGGCTGTCCGCCCCCCACCGGCGTTTCCGGGTGCCGCCGCCCGGGGAGCCGTCTCAGCCGCCCGCCCCGGTTCCGCGCGGCTGATACGCGCGACAGGCCTTCATGGCCTTCTCCATGGCGGCCCGCCTGCTCTGCTCGCGCTGCTGTCTGAGGGTCAGCCGGCCGTCCACGGGGTCGTCCATGGCTATTCCGTTGCTCCTCATGCACCGGGCGAACCGGAGGCCTCGCTCCTGAGGGTCCGGACTCGGCTCGGCGCTGGGGCCACCGCCCCCGCCCTCTCCCTCGCCGGAAGCGCGGCCGGAGGCTCCTCCGGTGGCTTCCCCCGAGGTCCGGTCGGGGGAGGGCGCCCCGCCCGGTCCGCCGCCGTCCGACCCACAGCCGGTCACGGTCACCGCCAGCACCAGCGGCAGCGCCGCCAGGGCGGTACGGGTGCGTCTTCCCATCGGTTGTCTCCTCGCCCGGGCCGGTGGGACTCCGGCCGCTCGGCTCCGATACAACGCACCGCGCGGTTTCCTCCCCGTTTCCTTCTCCCGCGTCCCGCCCGCGAGGAGCGCGGCGGGACGGCACCGGTCACCGCCGTGACCGGGGGAGGGGGCCGCGGATCACCAGCCCCGGGCGCGCCACTCGGGCAGCCGGGGCCGCTCGGCGCCCAGCGTGGTGTCCCTGCCGTGCCCCGGATAGACCCAGGTCTCGTCCGGCAGCACGGCGAAGAGCTTCTCCTCCACCCCGCCGAGCAGCTCGGCGAAGGCGGCCGGGTCCTCGCGGGTGTTGCCGACACCGCCGGGGAAGAGGCAGTCGCCGGTGAAGACATGCGGATGGCCGTGGGGATCGTCGAAGATCAGCACGATCGAGCCCGGAGTGTGGCCCACGAGATGCCGCGCGGTCAGCTCGACCCGGCCGACGCGCAGGACATCGCCGTCGTGGACCGGGACATCCGTCGGAACGGGGATGCCCTCGGCGTCGTACGCCCCCGCATGGGTGCGGGCGCCGGTCGCGGCGACCACCTCGGCGAGCGCCTGCCAGTGGTCGCCGTGGCGGTGGGTGGTGACCACGGAGGCGATGGAGTCCGCCCCGATCAGGGTCAGCAGGGTGTGCGCGTCGTTGGCCGCGTCGATCAGCAGCTGCTCACCGGTGGCCCGACAGCGCAGCAGATAGGCGTTGTTGTCCATCGGGCCCACCGAGACCTTGGAGATCATCAGATCGGTCAGCTCGTGCACATCCGCGGGGCCACCGGGGTTCACCACTCCGCTGTACGTCATGGGGGCAGCCTATAGCGGGGGGAGCGCGGGCAGCCCGGCTTCCGGGGCGCCGGTGCGGATCGCCGGCTCCGCTCCGAAGCCGCGGCCGGCGAGCCAGCCGACCAGCGCCGCCGGGGTGCCGCTGACGGTCACCGGATCGCCCGTCGCGCCGCCGGTGAACCAGTCGTCCGGCTCGCCCGGGGCGACGAGCCTCACCGGCGGGACCTCGGGATGACCGGCGAAGCGGGCGGTGAGGAAGGCGATCTCGCGCAGCAGGAAGTCCCGGGGGAGGTCCTCCAGTTCATAGCCGATGTCCAGATCGACATGGTGCAGCTCGACCTCGACCAGCCTGCGGAAGGGGACGCGGGCCGCCGTGTCCGTGACGCCGTTGCGCAGAGTGAGCGTACGGTTCCAGTCGGCAGGGAGCGCGGACACGGCCCTCAGCCGGGCGTCGCTGTCGAGCAGATCGGCGAGCTGGACATCGAGGGGGCGGGCCGCGCCCTGCTCGATCTCCTCCTCCCGGGCGGCGGCGCTCGCGTACATCGGACGGCCCTGGAGCACCCGGGCGATGGCGTCGGCGTTGCGGGAGACATGGGCCAGCACATGGCCCCGGGACCAGCCGGGCAGACGGGAGGGACCGGCGAGGCGGGCGCTGTCCAGCCCGGCGACCGCGGTGAGGAGTCGCTCGGTGGCCGTGCGTACGGATTCCAGGTCGCGCTGGTAGTCGATCATGCGGCCGACGATAGTCCCGCCACACGATCGGGTGAAGGTGGCCGTCGGCCACCGTAATTCGAATGTGCGTGCTATAGCCTGGAGCGAGGCATCCTTGGTCATACGCTGGAACAGTCCGCCCCTTCCCCCGGGTCGCCCCGGAACGGGCCGGGGCCGTGCTGCCTCCCTGTGATCGACCTGGCTGACCCTGCGTCCCGCCATGACTTCCCAGGAATTTTTCAGGACCTTTCAGGCTTTTCACCAATCTCAGGACCTTCCAGAGTTTCTCCCCCAGATCCTCAAGAACCAGACCCTCAAGAAAGGTGCGGACCCGGCGTGGCCGACCGTCTCATCGTCCGTGGCGCTCGCGAGCACAACCTCAAGAACGTCTCGCTCGACCTTCCCCGCGACTCCCTCATCGTGTTCACGGGGCTCTCGGGGTCGGGCAAGTCCTCGCTCGCCTTCGACACGATCTTCGCCGAGGGCCAGCGCCGCTATGTGGAATCCCTGTCGTCGTACGCCCGCCAGTTCCTGGGGCAGATGGACAAGCCGGACGTCGACTTCATCGAGGGACTCTCCCCGGCGGTCTCCATCGACCAGAAGTCGACCTCGCGCAACCCGCGCTCGACGGTCGGCACCATCACCGAGGTGTACGACTACCTCCGGCTGCTCTTCGCCCGGATCGGCAAGCCGCACTGTCCCGAGTGCGGCCGGCCCATCTCCCGCCAGTCGCCGCAGGCCATCGTGGACAAGGTGCTGGAGCTGCCGGAGGGCAGCCGCTTCCAGGTGCTCTCGCCGCTGGTGCGGGAGCGCAAGGGCGAGTTCGTCGATCTTTTCGCGGACCTCCAGACCAAGGGCTACAGCCGGGCCCGGGTCGACGGGCTGACGATCCAGCTCGCCGAGCCGCCCGCGCTGAAGAAGCAGGAGAAGCACACCATCGAGGTGGTCGTCGACCGCCTCACCGTCAAGGACGGCGCCAAGCGGCGGCTCACCGACTCGGTGGAGACCGCGCTCGGCCTCTCCGGCGGCATGGTCGTGCTCGACTTCGTCGACCTCCCCGAGGACGACCCCGAGCGCGAGCGGATGTACTCGGAGCATCTGTACTGCCCCTACGACGATCTCTCCTTCGAGGAGCTGGAGCCCCGCTCCTTCTCCTTCAACTCCCCCTTCGGCGCCTGCCCCGACTGCACCGGCATCGGCACCCGCATGGAGGTCGACCCCGAGCTGATCGTCCCGGACGAGGAGAAGTCCCTCGACGAGGGCGCGATCCACCCCTGGTCCCACGGCCACACCAAGGAGTACTTCGGCCGGCTGATCGGCGGGCTCTCCCAGGCGCTCGGCTTCGCCACCGACATGCCCTGGGCCGGGCTGCCCCAGCGCGCCAGGAAGGCCCTGCTGTACGGGCACAAGACCCAGGTCGAGGTCCGCTATCGCAATCGCTACGGCAGGGAGCGGGCCTACACCACACCCGCCTTCGAAGGCGCCGTCCAGTTCGTCCGCAGGCGGCACCAGGAGGCGGAGAGCGACTCCAGCAGGGAGCGCTTCGAGGGCTATATGCGCGAGGTGCCCTGCCCGACCTGTGAGGGCACCCGGCTGAAGCCGATCGTCCTCGCGGTCACGGTGATGGAGAAGTCCATCGCCGAGGTGGCCGCCATGTCGATCAGCGAGTGCGCCGAATTCCTCGGCCGGATGCGGCTGAACGCCCGTGACAAGAAGATCGCCGAGCGGGTGCTCAAGGAGGTCAACGAGCGGCTGAGATTCCTGGTCGACGTCGGCCTGGACTATCTCTCGCTCAACCGCGCGGCGGGCACCCTCTCCGGTGGCGAGGCCCAGCGCATCCGGCTCGCCACCCAGATCGGCTCCGGTCTCGTCGGTGTGCTCTACGTCCTGGACGAGCCGTCCATCGGGCTGCACCAGCGGGACAACCACCGGCTGATCGAGACCCTCGTCCGCCTCCGCGACATGGGCAACACCCTGATCGTCGTGGAGCACGACGAGGACACCATCAAGATCGCAGACTGGGTCGTGGACATCGGCCCCGGCGCCGGTGAGCACGGCGGCAAGGTGGTCCACTCCGGGCCCTTGAAGGAGCTGCTCGCCAACAAGGAGTCGATCACCGGGCAGTACCTCGCGGGCAAGAGGGCCATCCCGACGCCCGACATCCGGCGACCCTCGGACCCCGCCCGGAAGCTCACCGTCCACGGAGCCCGGGAGAACAACCTCCGGGACATCGACGTCTCCTTCCCGCTCGGTGTGCTCACCGCCGTCACCGGAGTCTCTGGTTCCGGAAAGTCCACGCTGGTCAACGACATCCTCTACACCCACCTCGCCCGCGAGCTGAACGGCGCGAAGTCGGTGCCCGGCCGGCACACCCGGGTCGACGGCGACGACCTGGTGGACAAGGTCGTCCATGTCGACCAGTCGCCCATCGGCCGGACCCCGCGCTCCAACCCGGCCACGTACACCGGTGTCTTCGACCATGTCCGCAGGCTCTTCGCGGAGACGATGGAGGCGAAGGTCCGCGGTTATCTCCCCGGCCGCTTCTCCTTCAACGTGAAGGGCGGCCGGTGCGAGAACTGCTCCGGCGACGGCACGATCAAGATCGAGATGAACTTCCTGCCGGATGTGTACGTCCCGTGCGAGGTCTGCCACGGCGCGCGCTACAACCGGGAGACCCTGGAGGTCCACTACAAGGGCAAGTCCATCGCCGAGGTGCTGGACATGCCCATCGAGGACGCCCTCGACTTCTTCGAGGCCGTTCCGACGATCGCCCGCCATCTGAAGACGCTCCACGAGGTGGGGCTCGGCTATGTGCGGCTGGGGCAGTCCGCCCCGACGCTCTCGGGCGGCGAGGCGCAGCGGGTGAAGCTCGCCAGCGAACTCCAGAAGCGCTCCACGGGCCGCACGGTCTACGTCCTGGACGAGCCGACGACCGGTCTGCACTTCGAGGACATCAGCAAGCTCATCACCGTTCTCTCCGGCCTGGTCGACAAGGGCAACACGGTGATCGTCATCGAGCACAACCTCGATGTCATCAAGACCGCGGACTGGGTCGTGGACATGGGTCCCGAAGGCGGCAGCGGCGGTGGTCTGGTGATCGCCGAGGGCACGCCCGAGGAGGTCGCGGGGGTGCCGGCCAGCCACACCGGCAAGTTCCTGCGGGACATCCTCGACCCGGAGCGGGTCAGTGACGCGGGCGGCTCACCGAGGCCCGCGGCCGGCCGCAAGCCCGCGCGGAAGACGGAGGCCAAGAAGACGGCGGCGCGGAAGACGGCAGCCACCGCCACCGCCGCCACCGGCCGGACGGCCGCCAAGAAGGCCGCGGTGAACAACACCGCCGTCAAGAAGGCCCCCGGCACCGCCGCGAAGAAGGCGGCGGTGAAGAAGACCGCGGCCAAGGGCGCCGCCAAGAAGACGGCGACGGCCCGCGCCCGGAAGGCCTGAGGCCACCGTGCCCCGAGGCGTACCGGACCATCCGTCCGGTACGCCCCGGAGGCCGGGTCCGGTGTCCGGGTCCTCCCGGTCTCCGGGCCCCGGCGCGAGGGTTCTCCCGGGCCCCATGCCAGGGCCCGGAGGGCACGAAGGACCAGGGGGAACGCCAGAGGGCGCGAAGGACCAGGGAGGGAGAACGGAAGGCCCTAACCGTCCAGCTCGTCCGCGTACGGCGGTTCCGCGCCCGGCCGGGAGCAGGTGATCGCCGAGGCCCGGGCGGCGAAGCCCAGCAGATCCCGCCAGGCGGTCTCGCCCAGAGCCGCGAGACCCGGCGCCGACAGGGCGTCCCGCGCGGCCAGCCCGTGCAGCAGGGCCGCGTTCACGGTGTCACCGGCGCCGATGGTGTCGGCGACCGTCACCGGGACGGCCGGGACCGACACCTCCGGGCCGCCCCGGGTCCGTACCGTCAGCCCCTCCCCGCCCCGCGTCAGCACCACGGCCGCCGGGCCGTCCGGACCACCGGGCACCCCGCCCAGCCAGTCGGCGTCCTCCTCCGACAGCTTCAGCAGGGACACGCTCGGCAGCCATCCGGCGAACCGCGCACGGTAGGCGTCCGGGTCCGGGATCAGGCCCGCCCTGATGTTGGGGTCCAGCAGGATGAAGCGCCCGCGTCCGGCCTCCCGGCGCATGAGCTCCTCATAGGCGCTCGCACCCGGTTCGAGCACCAGCGAGCAGGTGCCGAACGCCACCGCCCGCACCGCGTCCGGCAGCGGCGGCGGCAGCTCGAAGAGCCGGTCGGCGGTGCCCTCCGCGTAGAAGCCGTACCCCGCCGAGCCGTTCCCGTCGATCGCGGCGACCGCCAGCGTGGTCGGCTCCGGGCCCCGGGCCACGAGCGAGGTGTCCACCCCGGCCGAGCGCAGGCCGTCGACCAGCGCCGCGCCGAAGGCGTCCGTGGACACCCGGGAGCAGAACGCGGCGCGCGCCCCGAGCCGCCCCAGCGCCACGGCGGTGTTGTACGGGCCGCCGCCGGGGCGCGGCAGCAGCGCGGGCAGGGGCTCCCCGCCGCCCTGCGGGACCAGGTCGATCAAGGACTCTCCGGCGACGACGATCACGGCTCCGAACGTAGTGCATGGCCGCCGCGCGCGGGAGAGAGCCCGCTCGCCCGGCGGCGGCACCCCGTCGGTATTGTCGGTTGTGCCGCCGGGGCCGGCTCCGCCGACGCGGGCGGCCGCGTCTGTGCCGTCCGATCCGTCCGACCCTGCTCTGAACAGTGGAGTTCCCATGCCCGGCCCCTCGTCAGCCGCCCGCCGCACCGTGCTGAAAGGCGCCGCCCTCGCCGGGACCGGCGCCCTCGGGGCCGCGGCCTGCTCCACGGACTCCAAGCTCGGCCGGGCCAAGAACCCCGTCCCGACCGCTCCCGTCGACCTCGGCGCGGTCGACGCCGTACCGGTCGGCGGCGCCAAGCTCTACCGGGAGCAGCGGCTGATCGTGAGCTGCCCGGCGGAGGGGGAGTACAAGGCGTTCAGCGCCCAGTGCACCCACGCGGGGTGTGTCCTCGACAAGATCGTCGGCAATGAGGGCAACTGTCCCTGCCACGGCAGCCGCTTCGACGTCACCACGGGCAAGGCCCTCGTGGGCCCGGCGACCGTGCCGCTCCCGGAGGTCCAGATCAAGGCCGAGGGCGGGAAGCTGGTCGCGGGCCCCGACGCCTGAGGCCCCGACGCCTGAGGCCCCGACGCCTGAGGCCCCGGTGCCTGAGGCCCCGGTGCCTGAGGCCCCGGTGCCTGAGACCCCGGTGCCTGAGGCCCCGGTGCCTGAGGCGCGATGTCTGAGGGGCAGCGGCGCCCCGGGCCGGCCGGGCCCGGCCCCCTGCCGGCAGGCCGGGCCGCCGCTCAGTCCCAGTCCCAGTCGATGCCCAGAATCCCCGGCCGTACGCCCTGTTCGACCAGGTGGACCGTGCGGTGCCGGCCGCTGAGGGTCAGATCGGTCCGGGCACCGCGCGGCGCGCCCGTGGTCGCCTGGGCGAACCGCCGGCACCGCACCGGCAGCGCCCGCTCGTCGAAGGCGACCTGGAGGACGTACTGTCCGCCCGCGTAGGTGAAGCCGCGCACGTACTCGGTGCTCGGGCCGCCGGTCCCGTCCTCGAAGCCGTAGCCGAAGACATGGGTGTCGCCCGCGCGCAGCCGGGCGTCGAAGAGCAGCTCCGCGACGACCACCCCGGTCGGCCGGTGCCAGCGCACCCGCCCCGTGCGGCAGTTCTCCAGCGCGCTGACCCGCACCCGGGCGGGCTCGCACCCAGGGTCCCCGTGGTGGATCGCGATATAGCGGTCGATGCCGTCGCGGTGGGCGCGGACCACATGCCGGGACTCGCGCTCCACCAGCTCCCGGGTCGCCCCTATCCGCACCCGTTCGTGGTGGCCCACGGTGTGCAGCCCGCCGTCCGCCGGGGACTCCAGCTCCGACAGCAGGGCCTCCACCGTGGTGGAGACCTCCGTCAGGGAGCGGTACGGGCGGGCGGACGGGCGCTCGACCTCGCCCTGGCGGCTGCCCTCGCCGATGCCCAGCAGCCGGATCAGGGAGTTCCCCGGCAGCTCCAGAACCTCCTCCAGGGCCCGTACCGCCCGCAGCGACTCCGGGCGCTGGGGCCGGCGCGCGCCCTGCTGCCAGTAACTGAGGCTGGTGACACCCACCTTGATGCCCCGGTGGGCCAGATGGTGCTGCACCCGCTGGAGCGGCAGTCCGCGCACCGCGAGCGCCGCCCGGAGCGCGAGATGGAACGGGCCGGTGTGCAGGGCCTGCGCCAGATCGGCTTCGGTGTGTTCCATGGGAATCCTCCAGCGGCGTGGGACTGCCCCGCGGGTGAGCGGCACGGCGGATGAAACGGCACAACGGGAAACGGCGGCACAACGGGGTGCCACGGCACAACGGGGTACGGCGGAACAGCGTGTGAAACGGCAGAGCGTGTGAATCCGCACGGCGCTCCGTGAACGTTCACGGCGGAGAGGGCCCCGGTGGGCGGGCGGCCAGGGCCGCCCTGGTGAGGCGGGAGGGGCGCGTTCACATCCCGGCCGCCGCGTTCACAGCTCCGTGTCCCCCGCATTGAAGCGTGTTGACCTGCCCCCGACAAGGATCGATGCTCATCCGCAGCGTCCGGACGCGCTCCTCCACCCCCACCCTTCCCTCAGGGAGGAACGCGATGCGCAACCTCAGGAGACGGCTCGCCGCCGTGGCGGCCGTGCTTGCCGCACTCATAGCACTGCCCCTGTCGACGGCGACCGCCGCGACAGCGGCCGACCCCGCCGGCGCGGTCACCACCGCCCAGCCCGCCGGACCGGCCGACGCCCCCCGGGCCGCCCTGGCCTGGAAGCGGCTCAACCTCACCATGCAGGCCCAGCTCAAGACCAACTGGTGCTGGGCTGCCGCCGGCAACACCATCGCCACCTACTACGGCAAGAACTACTCCCAGAACCAGTTCTGCAACGCGGCCTTCAACCGCCAGCAGAACACCGAGTGCCCCAACAACCAGGCAACGCTCGGCAATGTGCAGACCGGGCTGCGCTGGGCCGGCATCAGCCCCGGCTCGTACATCAACAACTGGCTCCAGTACCAGGCCGTACAGACCGAGATCAACGCGAACCGGCCGGTGGAGACCCGTATCCAGTGGTCCAGCGGTGGTGGCCACATGCATGTCATCTACGGCTACGACACGGCCAACAGCTGGGTCTACTGGGGCGACCCGTGGCAGACCAGCGACCGCTACAACTGGGCCTCCCACGCCTGGTACGTGAACAACAACTCCTTCTCCTGGACCCACTCGCTCTACCGGATCGGGGCGTGAACGCGATGAAGCGCATCCCGGCCATCGCCACGGCCTCCCTCCTCGCCTCGCTCGCCCTCGGGACGCTGGGCACCGGCACCGCCGCCGCCTCCGGCACCCCCGGGGCGGTGCCCGCCCCCACCGCCTCCGACGTGAAGGCGGCCCGCACCGCGGCCACCTCCCCCGCGACGCTGGACACCCTCTCCCGCTTCTTCGCCCGGGACGGCGCGGTGGCCCGCTCGGCGGCGGCCCCCCGGGCCGAGGGCACCACCGTCCCGGTGCGCACCCTCGCACCGGAGTTCGTGGCCGGGAAGGCGGGCGCACCCATCGCCCGCACCGAATTCCTCGCCACCAAGGCGGTCTCCTCCGACGGCCAGAAGGCGTCCGTGTGGGCCGCCCGGCAGGGTGCGCGGTGGCAGGTCGTCAACATCGCCACCGGTGACGACGAGTTCCGCTACGCCCGGCAGGGCGAGAGCCTGCTCCCCGGGGGCACGGTCTTCCGCGAGCCGCAGATCGACGCCTGGTACGTCAGCAAGGGCACCAAGGTGCTCCCGCTGGACCAGGACGCGGTACGGGCGGTGGGCGCCAAGGGCACCACGCTGGGCGCCTACCGGACCCGGGTCGCGGACGCCTACGCCGACAAGCTTCCCGGCTCGGCCTACGCCAAGAAGGGCGTGGCCGGGGGGTACGACGGACCGGCCGCGGCCACCGCTCCCGCCGGAGCCGAGGCGACGGTGGCCGCGGCCCCCGGCGCACCGGACAACGCCGCGCTGACCACCACATCGGTCGCCGCCGGAGCGGGCGCGGTCCTCGCCCTCGCCCTGGGCGCGGTGACCGTGCTGAGGCTGCGCCGCAGGGCCTGACCTCCCGGACCGACCGGGAACACCGTCCCCTCCAGGGAACGAGCGCCCGCCGCCCCCACGGGCGGCGGGCGCTCGCCGTGCCCGCCCCGGGAGGTCGCCGTGCCCGCCCCGGGAGGTCGCCGTGCCCGCCCCGGGAGGTCGCCGTGCCCGCCCCGGGAGGTCGCCGTGCCCCCGCCCCGGGAGGTCGCCGGAGTGTCAGTCCCCGCCAGTAGGGTGGACGGCATGGCAGACCCCTCCAGCTACCGTCCCAAACCGGGAGAGATCCCCGACTCTCCGGGGGTCTACAGATTCCGGGACGAACACCGCCGGGTGATCTACGTCGGCAAGGCCAAGAGCCTGCGCCAGCGCCTCGCCAGCTACTTCCAGGACCTGGCCGGCCTCCACCCGCGCACCGCCACCATGGTCACCACCGCCGCGTCCGTGGAGTGGACGGTCGTCTCCACCGAGGTCGAGGCCCTCCAGCTGGAGTACTCCTGGATCAAGGAGTACGACCCCCGGTTCAACGTCAAGTACCGCGACGACAAGAGCTATCCCTATCTCGCGGTCACGCTCAACGAGGAGTTCCCCCGGGTCCAGGTGCTGCGCGGGGCCAAGCGCAAGGGCGTGCGCTACTTCGGCCCGTACGGCCACGCCTGGGCGATCCGCGAGACCGTCGATCTGATGCTCCGTGTCTTCCCCGTGCGCACCTGCTCCGCCGGTGTCCTCAGGAACCACCAGCAGAAGGGGCGCCCCTGCCTCCTCGGCTACATCGGCAAGTGCTCGGCGCCCTGCGTCGGCCGGGTCACCCCCGAGGAGCACCGCGAACTCGCCGAGGAGTTCTGCGACTTCATGGCCGGCCGCGCCGGCACCTACATCCGCCGGCTGGAGAAGCAGATGACGGCGGCGGCCGAGGAGATGGAGTACGAGCGGGCCGCCAGGCTCCGCGACGACATAGAGGCCCTCCGCCGCGCCCTGGAGAAGAACGCCGTCGTCCTCGCCGACGCCACCGACGCCGATCTCATCGCCGTCGCCGAGGACGAGCTGGAGGCCGCCGTCCAGATCTTCCACGTCCGCGGCGGCCGGGTGCGCGGACAGCGCGGCTGGGTCACCGACAAGGTCGAGGCCGTCGACACCGCCGGCCTCGTCGAGCACGCCCTCCAGCAGCTGTACGGGGAGGAGCGCGGCGAGGCCGTCCCCAAGGAGGTCCTGGTCCCCGCGCTCCCCGAGGACAGCGCGACGGTCAGCCGCTGGCTCGGCGACCGCAGGGGCTCCCGGGTGTCCCTGCGCATCCCCCAGCGCGGCGACAAGAAGGACCTGATGGAGACGGTCCAGCGCAATGCCCAGCAGGCGCTGGCCCTGCACAAGACCAAGCGCGCCGGGGACCTCACCACCCGCTCCCGGGCCCTGGAGGAGATCGCCGCGGCCCTCGGCCTCGACTCGGCGCCGCTGCGCATCGAGTGCTTCGACATCTCCCACCTCCAGGGCGAGGACGTCGTGGCCTCCATGGTGGTCTTCGAGGACGGCCTCCCGCGCAAGAGCGAGTACCGCCGCTTCCAGATCAAGACCTTCGCCGGGCAGGACGACGTCCGCTCCATGCACGAGGTGATCAGCCGCCGCTTCCGCCGCTACCTCGCGGAGAAGGACCGTACGGGGGAGTGGATCGGCGCCGACGACCCGGCCGCGCCCCCCGGCGCGCCCGGGGACCCGCTCCAGGGCGCCCCGGAGCCGGACGACGGACGGCCCAAGCGCTTCGCCTACCCGCCCCAGCTCGTGGTGGTCGACGGCGGCAGGCCCCAGGTCGCCGCCGCCCGGCGCGCCCTGGACGAGCTGGGCATCGACGATGTCGCCGTCTGCGGCCTCGCCAAGCGGCTGGAGGAGGTCTGGCTCCCCGGCGAGAGCGACCCGGTGATCCTGCCCCGCTCCAGCGAGGGGCTCTACCTTCTCCAGAGGGTCCGTGACACCGCCCACGACTTCGCCATCCGCTACCAGCGGTCCAAGCGGGCCAAACGCATCCGCACCGGCCCCCTGGACGCGGTCCACGGTCTGGGCGAGACCCGGAAACAGGCACTGATCAAGCATTTCGGCTCGGTGAAGCGGCTGCGGCAGGCGACAATCGAGCAGATCTGCGACGTACCCGGCATGGGCCGGAAGACCGCGGAAGCCGTGGTCACGGCCCTCGCCCAGGCGGCTCCGGCCGCCCCTGCCGTGAATACGGCAACAGGAGAGATCATGGAAGAGAACGACGGGGGCAGCACGACATGACCGAGCACGAGACAGACGGAGCAGCAGACGTGAGTACGGGCACCACCACCGAGCCCGGCGGGACCGCGGAGGCGGCCATCCCCGAGCTGGTGATCATCTCCGGGATGTCCGGAGCAGGTCGGAGCACGGCCGCGAAGTGTCTCGAGGACCTCGGCTGGTTCGTGGTCGACAACCTGCCGCCCGCGCTGATCCCCACCATGGTGGAGCTGGGCGCGCGCTCGCAGGGCAATGTCGCCCGGATCGCCGTCGTCGTCGACGTCCGCGGGCGCCGGTTCTTCGACAACCTCCGCGAATCCCTCGCCGACCTCGACGCCAAGCAGGTCACCTGCCGGATCGTCTTCCTGGAATCGTCCGACGACGCCCTGGTCAGGCGCTTCGAGTCGGTGCGCCGGCCCCACCCGCTCCAGGGCGACGGCCGGATCGTCGACGGGATCGCCGCCGAGCGGGACCTCCTGCGGGAGCTGCGCGGCGACGCCGACCTGGTCATCGACACCTCCAGCCTCAATGTCCACGAGCTGCGCGCCAAGATGGACGCCCAGTTCGCGGGCGACGAGAAGCCGGAGCTGCGGGCCACCGTCATGTCCTTCGGGTTCAAGTACGGACTGCCCGTCGACGCGGACCTCGTCGTGGACATGCGCTTCCTGCCCAACCCGCACTGGGTCCCGGAGCTGCGCCCCTTCAGCGGACTCAACGAGGAGGTGTCGAACTACGTCTTCAACCAGCCCGGCGCCAAGGAGTTCCTCGACCGCTACACCGAGCTGCTCCAGCTCATCGCCGCGGGCTACCGCCGCGAGGGCAAGCGCTATGTGACCGTCGCCGTCGGCTGCACCGGCGGCAAGCACCGCTCGGTGGCCACCTCCGAGAAGCTCGCCGCCCGGCTCTCCGCCGCCGGGGTCGAGACCGTGGTCGTCCACCGGGACATGGGGCGCGAGTGACCGCACGCTCCCTGCGCCTGCGGCGGCTGCGCGGGTCCGCCATGCCCATCGGCCGCCGGCGCGGCGCCGCCCCGAAGGTGGTCGCGCTCGGCGGCGGCCGGGGGCTGTCCGCGTCGCTGGCGGCCCTGCGCCGGATCACCGGCGATCTCACCGCCGTGGTCACCGTCGCCGACGACGGCGGCTCCAGCGGCCGGCTCCGGGAGGAGCTGGGGGTGCTGCCCCCGGGCGATCTGCGCAAGGCGCTCGCGGCGCTCTGCGGCGACGACGACTGGGGGCAGACCTGGTCCCGGGTGATCCAGCACCGCTTCCAGTCCCAGGGCGATCTGCATGAGCACGCGGTCGGCAATCTGCTGATCGTCGCCCTCTGGGAGCAGCTCGGCGACCATGTCCAGGCCCTGGACCTGGTGGGCCGGCTGCTGGGGGCGCACGGCCGGGTGCTGCCGATGTCGGCGGTGCCGCTGGAGCTCCAGGCGCTGGTGCGGGGGCACGATCCGGCGCGCCCGGACGCGGTGGAGACCGTGAGAGGCCAGGCGACCGTGGCGCTCACCCCCGGGGATGTGCAGTCCGTCCACCTCGTGCCGAACGATCCGCCCGCCGTTCCGGAGGCCGTGGCCGCCGTTCTTGACGCCGACTGGGTGGTTCTCGGGCCCGGATCGTGGTTCTCCTCGGTGATCCCGCATCTGCTGGTGCCCGAGCTGCTCGACGCGCTGGTGGAGACCAAGGCCCGCCGGGTTCTCTCCCTCAATCTGGCCCCCCAGCCGGGGGAGACAGAAGGTTTCTCCCCGCAGCGTCATTTGGAGGTTTTGGGACGACACGCGCCTAAACTCACCATGGACGTGGTGTTGGCCGACGAGGCCGCCGTGCCCGACCGCGATTCCCTCGCCGACGCCGCCAAACGCCTCGGTGCCGCGGTCGAGCTGGCCCCCGTGGCCTCGCCCGACAGCGTTTCCAAGCATGATCCGGAGCTGTTGGCCGCCGCGTACGACCGTATTTTTCGGATGCATGGAAGGATCGGCCCATGGCGATGACGGCAGCGGTGAAGGACGAGATCTCCCGGCTTCCCGTCACCCGGACCTGCTGCAGAAAGGCGGAGGTCTCGGCGATCCTGCGGTTCGCGGGCGGGCTGCACCTGGTGAGCGGGCGCATCGTGATCGAGGCGGAGCTGGACACCGGGATCGCGGCGCGCCGGCTCAAGCGCGACATCCTGGAGATCTTCGGGCATACGTCGGAGCTGATGGTGATGGCTCCGGGCGGGCTGCGCCGGGGCTCCCGCTACGTCGTACGGGTGGTGGCGGGCGGCGATCAGCTGGCCCGCCAGACCGGTCTGGTCGACGGCCGGGGCCGACCCATCCGGGGGCTTCCGCCGCAGGTGGTCTCGGGGGCCACCTGCGACGCCGAGGCCGCCTGGCGCGGGGCGTTCCTGGCGCACGGGTCGCTGACCGAGCCGGGGCGGTCGTCCTCGCTGGAGGTCACCTGCCCGGGGCCGGAGGCGGCGCTCGCGCTGGTGGGGGCCGCGCGGCGGCTCTCCATCGCGGCGAAGGCGCGTGAGGTGCGCGGGGTGGACCGGGTCGTCGTGCGCGACGGGGACGCCATCGGGGCGCTGCTGACCCGGCTCGGAGCGCATGAGTCGGTGCTCGCGTGGGAGGAGCGGCGGATGCGGCGCGAGGTGCGCGCCACCGCGAACCGGCTCGCCAACTTCGACGACGCCAATCTGCGCCGCTCGGCGCGCGCGGCGGTGGCCGCGGGGGCGCGGGTGCAGCGGGCGCTGGAGATCCTCGGGGAGGAAGTGCCGGAGCACCTGGCGGCGGCGGGGCGGCTGCGGATGGAGCACAAGCAGGCGTCGCTGGAGGAGCTGGGGGCGCTGGCGGAGCCGCCGCTGACGAAGGACGCGGTGGCGGGGAGGATTCGGCGGTTGTTGGCCATGGCGGACAAGAGGGCGCAGGATTTGGGGATTCCGGGTACGGAGTCCAACCTCACGGAGGAAATGGCCGACGGCCTGGTGGGCTGACCCCTTTCCCGGGGCCCCGCCCCGCCCCCCCCCGCGCCTCAATCGCCTGGGCAAACCCAGCCCGTCCGGCGCTCGAGGACGGACCCTGTGCCACAGGACCCCGCATCCTGCGGGCCACGGTCGGGGGCCAGCCCCCGAACCCCCGCTCCTCAATCGCCGGAGAGGCTGGAGTGGTGCTGCTCAATTCCCGGCGGGGCTCGGTGAGTGCGCCTCAATCGCCCGGGGGGCTGGATTTCCTGCCTCGGCTCTCCGGTGAGGCTGAGCGAACCCAGCCCGTCCGGCGTTTGAGGACGGACCCTGTGCCGCGGGGGCCCGAGGCTGCGGGGCTGGGTACGTGGCGCGCCCGGGTCGTCACCCAGCGTAGCCGCAGGCGCTCATCCGGGAAGCCTCCTGCGCAGGTGAGAGCCGTTCGGGGGGTGTACCGAGGGGTACGGGGTCACGGGTCGCCTTCCAGGCCCTCCGATGTCACCTCAGGGGCCTCAGGGAGGTAGGGTCGTAAGCGGTCGGGGACATCCCATACAACTCGCCGGCAGTCAAAACGCCGGCGTACCAACGAGGAGATCGGTTCGTGACGATCCGCGTAGGCATCAACGGCTTTGGCCGCATCGGTCGTAACTACTTCCGCGCGCTGCTGGAGCAGGGTGCTGACATCGAGATCGTGGCTGTCAACGACCTGGGTGACACTGCGACCACTGCCCACCTGCTGAAGTACGACACCATCCTGGGCCGCCTCAAGGCCGAGGTGTCCCACACCGCCGACACGATCACCGTGGACGGCCGCACCATCAAGGTGCTCTCCGAGCGCAACCCCGCGGACATCCCCTGGGGCGAGCTGGGCGTCGACATCGTCATCGAGTCGACGGGCATCTTCACCAAGAAGGCCGACGCCGAGAAGCACCTCGCCGGTGGCGCCAAGAAGGTCCTGATCTCGGCTCCGGCCAGCGACGAGGACATCACCGTGGTGATGGGCGTCAACCAGGACAAGTACGACCCGGCGAAGCACCACGTCATCTCGAACGCCTCCTGCACCACCAACTGTGTGGCGCCGATGGCGAAGGTCCTGGACGAGAACTTCGGCATCGTCCGCGGTCTGATGACCACGGTCCACGCCTACACCAACGACCAGCGCATCCTGGACTTCCCGCACAAGGATCTGCGCCGTGCCCGCGCCGCCGCGGAGAACATCATCCCGACCACCACGGGCGCGGCCAAGGCCACCGCCCTGGTTCTCCCGCAGCTCAAGGGCAAGCTGGACGGCATCGCCATGCGCGTCCCGGTCCCGACCGGCTCCGCCACCGACCTGGTGGTCGAGCTGGCCCGCGAGACCACCAAGGACGAGGTCAACGCCGCGTTCAAGAAGGCCTCCGAGGGCGAGCTCCAGGGCATCCTGGCCTACACCGAGGACCAGATCGTCTCCTCGGACATCGTCAGCGACCCGGCGTCCTGCACCTTCGACTCCTCCCTGACCATGGTCCAGGAGGGCAACTCGGTCAAGATCCTCGGCTGGTACGACAACGAGTGGGGCTACTCCAACCGCCTCGTGGACCTGACCGTGTTCGTCGGCGGCCAGCTCTGACCAGCATGATGGTGGACCATACGGTTCCCAACAGCTCAGTGAGGTGAGCGGCGGGGCCCGAGCAGCGCACGGCAGCGCGGTTCGGGCCCTGTCGCACGTCCAGCCATCCGAGGAGTCCCGTCCATGAAGACGATCGACCAGCTTCTTGCCGAAGGGGTCGCCGGCCGGCGAGTTTTCGTCCGCGCCGATCTCAATGTGCCGCTCGACGGCACCACCATCACCGACGACGGCCGCATCCGGGCCGTCGTCCCCACGGTGGCCAGGCTCGCCGACGCGGGCGCCCGGGTCATCGTCGCCTCGCATCTGGGCCGCCCCAAGGGCGCCCCGGACCCCGCCTTCTCGCTGGCCCCGGCCGCGGCCCGCCTCGGTGAGCTGCTCGGCACCGAGGTCGCCTTCGCCACCGACACCGTCGGCGCGTCGGCCCGCGCCACCGTCGACGGCCTCGCCGACGGCCGCGTCGCGGTGATCGAGAACCTCCGCTTCAACCCGGGCGAGACCAGCAAGGACGACGCCGAGCGCGGCGCCTTCGCCGACCGGCTCGCCGCCCTCGCCGATGTGTACGTCGGTGACGGCTTCGGCGCCGTGCACCGCAAGCACGCCTCGGTCTACGACCTCCCCGCGCGGCTGCCGCACGCCGCCGGCTACCTCATCGCCACCGAGGTCGGTGTGCTGAGGAAGCTCACCGACGACGTCAAGCGGCCGTACGCCGTGGTCCTCGGCGGCGCCAAGGTCTCCGACAAGCTCGGGGTCATCGACCATCTGCTGGAGCGGGCCGACCGCATCCTCATCGGCGGTGGCATGGCCTACACCTTCCTCAGGGCCCAGGGCCATGAGATCGGCACCTCGCTCCTCCAGGAGGACCAGATCCCGGTCGTCCAGGAGTATCTGAAGCGCGCCGAGGAGAAGGGCGTGGAGTTCGTCCTCCCCGTCGACGTCCTGGTCGCCGGGAGCTTCCCGGATCTGCGGACAAAGGCCCCGGCCCACCCCGACGCCGTCGCCGTGGACTCCGTCCCCGCCGACCGGATGGGGCTGGACATCGGCCCCGAGACCTGCAAGCTGTACGCCTCGAAGCTCGCCGACACGGCCACCGTCTTCTGGAACGGCCCGATGGGCGTCTTCGAGCACCCCGACTACGCCGAGGGCACCAAGGCCGTGGCCCAGGCGCTGATCGAATCCCCGGCCTTCACCGTGGTCGGCGGCGGAGACTCCGCAGCCGCGGTGCGGACCCTGGGCTTCGACGAAAAGGCATTCGGCCACATTTCAACCGGCGGCGGCGCCAGCCTCGAATACCTCGAGGGCAAGACGCTTCCCGGCCTCGCCGCACTGGAGGACTGACACTTTCATGACCACTCGCACCCCGCTGATGGCGGGCAACTGGAAGATGAACCTCAACCACCTTGAGGCCATCGCCCACGTCCAGAAGCTCGCCTTCGCCCTGGCGGACAAGGACCACGAGGCCGTCGAGGTCGCCGTGCTGACGCCCTTCACCGATCTGCGCTCCGTGCAGACCCTGGTCGACGGCGACAAGCTGAAGATCAAGTACGGCGCCCAGGACATCTCGGCGCACGACTCCGGCGCGTACACCGGTGAGATCTCCGGCCCGATGCTGGCGAAGCTGAAGTGCGCCTATGTCGCCGTCGGCCACTCCGAGCGCCGGCAGTACCACGCCGAGACCGACGAGATCTGCAACGCCAAGGTGAAGGCCGCGTTCCGGCACGGCATCACCCCCATCCTCTGCGTCGGCGAGGGACTGGACGTCCGCAAGGCCGGCCGGCAGGTGGAGCACACGCTGGCCCAGCTCGACGGCGGCCTCCAGGACGTCACCGCCGAGCAGGCCGGGACGATCGTGATCGCGTACGAGCCGGTCTGGGCGATCGGCACCGGCGAGGTCGCCACGCCCGAGGACGCCCAGGAGGTCTGCGGCGCGATCCGCGGCCGGCTCGCCGAGCTGTACTCGCAGGAGCTGGCCGACAAGGTCCGCATCCAGTACGGCGGCTCGGTCAAGTCCGGGAACGTCGCCGCGATCATGGCGCAGCCCGATGTGGACGGCGCCCTGGTGGGCGGCGCGGCACTGGACACGGACGAGTTCGTCAAGATCGTGCGCTTCCGTGATCAGTGAGCACGCTCAGTGAGCGGCTCCCGCGACCGGTGAGTATGCCGTAGCGCGGATTCGTCGTACCCTTGCGGGGGCCTGAGGCTTTTGACGAGCCCGGGCCCCCGTCGTCCGTAGATGTTCCACGAGAATTGCCAGGAAGTAGGGTCCAGCCGTGGTTATGGGGTTCTCGATCGCCCTGATCGTCTTCAGCCTGCTGCTGATGCTGCTGGTGCTGATGCACAAGGGGAAGGGCGGCGGCCTCTCCGACATGTTCGGTGGCGGTATGCAGTCGTCCGTCGGCGGCTCATCGGTCGCCGAGCGCAACCTCGACCGGATCACCGTGGTGATCGGTCTGCTGTGGTTCGCATGCATTGTCGTACTTGGTCTGCTGATGAAGCTGGACAGCTGACACACAGGTTTCCCCGTCCGGGTTCGGATGTAACTCCAATCCCTGGACGGGCGTTGGGCCTTACGTAGACTGGGGCACCGCGGCGCAGCCGCTGTGAGACGCTGTACAGCACCATCACGCAGGGAGTTACGACCGTGGCAAGTGGCAACGCGATCCGGGGAAGCCGGGTCGGGGCGGGGCCGATGGGCGAGGCCGAGCGTGGCGAGTCCGCGCCGCGCCTGCGCATCTCCTTCTGGTGCTCGAACGGGCACGAGACACAGCCGAGCTTCGCCAGCGACGCGCAGGTCCCTGACACCTGGGACTGCCCCCGCTGTGGATTCCCGGCCGGACAGGACCGGGACAATCCCCCGGACCCGCCACGCACGGAGCCGTACAAAACACATCTCGCCTATGTGCGCGAGCGGCGCAGCGACGCGGACGGCGAGGCGATTCTCGCCGAGGCGCTCGCCAAACTGCGCGGCGAGATCTAGGACTTGCGGTCCGGCCGGACACTTTCGAGTGGCCGGCCGGATTCTTTTGTTCCCTCGGGCTCCGCTCACAGCCGACGCGGCTTCGCTTTCACGTCACCAGTACTCCTGATCAATTAGGTTGGGAGGTGGCGGAGCGCAGCCAGGTACGAGGAGAAGTGAGCTGATGTCCGAGTGAACACACGTGGCCGTAGCAGGCTGGACCAGATGCCCGAGTGGACCGCGCTCGGCAGGCACCGGGAGCAGTTGGGGCAGCCCCTGCTGCGGGAGCTGTTCGCGGCCGACGGGGAGCGGGGCACCGCCTTCGCCCTGCGCGTCGGCGATCTGCGTCTCGACTACTCCAAGCACCTGGTCACCGGGGAGACCCTGGCGCTCCTGCGCGATCTGGCCGCCGCGACGGACGTGGCGGGGCTGCGGGACGCGATGTTCCGCGGCGAGAAGATCAACACCACCGAGGACCGTGCCGTCCTGCACACCGCCCTGCGCGCCCCCCGGGACGCCGTGATCGAGGTCGACGGCGAGAACGTGGTGCCGGCGGTGCACGCCGTGCTCGACCGGATGGCGGCGTTCTCGGAGAAGGTCCGATCCGGTGCGTGGACGGGGCACACCGGAAAGCCGATCAGGAATATCGTCAACATCGGTATCGGCGGCTCCGATCTCGGTCCGGCGATGGCGTACGAGGTGCTCCGCTCCTACACCGCGCGCGATCTCACCCTCCGTTTCGTCTCGAATGTGGACGGTGCCGATCTGCACGAGGCGGTACGCGGCCTGGACGCGGCCGAGACGCTCTTCATCGTCGCCTCCAAGACCTTCACCACCATCGAGACCATCACCAACGCGACCTCCGCCCGCGACTGGCTCCTCGGCGGGCTGAACGCGGGCCAGGAAGCCGTCGCCAAGCACTTCGTGGCGCTGTCCACCAATGCCGGCGAGGTCGCCGGCTTCGGTATCGACACGGCGAACATGTTCGAGTTCTGGGACTGGGTCGGCGGGCGTTACTCCTACGATTCCGCCATCGGGCTCTCCCTGATGATCGCGATCGGCCCGGAGCGTTTCCGGGAGATGCTCGACGGATTCCATCTGATGGACGAGCACTTCCGCACCGCCCCGCCGGAGGCCAACGCCCCGCTGCTGCTGGGACTGCTGGGTGTCTGGTACGGCGCCTTCTTCGACGCCCA
This sequence comes from Streptomyces sp. NPDC001985, assembly GCF_040296845.1. Lineage (NCBI taxonomy): Bacteria > Bacillati > Actinomycetota > Actinomycetes > Kitasatosporales > Streptomycetaceae > Streptomyces > Streptomyces sp. NPDC001985. The sequence continues at coordinate 46,272 of NZ_JBEOYB010000020.1, read as the reverse complement.
GTCGCACGCGGTCCTGCCGTACTCGCACTATCTGAGCAAATTCACCGCCTATCTCCAGCAGCTCGACATGGAGTCCAACGGCAAGTCCGTGGACCGCGCGGGCGACCGGGTCGACTGGCAGACCGGGCCCGTGGTGTGGGGCACCCCCGGCACCAATGGGCAGCACGCCTACTACCAGCTGCTCCACCAGGGCACCAAGCTGATCCCCGCCGACTTCATCGGCTTCGCCCGGCCGGTCCCCGACCTGCCGGAGGGGCTGGTCGCCCAGCACGATCTGCTGATGGCCAACTTCTTCGCCCAGACCCAGGCGCTCGCCTTCGGCAAGACCCCGGAGGAGGTACGGGCGGAGGGCGTCCCGGAGGAGCTGGTGGCCCACAGGACCTTCCCCGGGAACCACCCCACGACCACGATCCTCGCCGACGCACTGACCCCCTCCGTGCTCGGCCAGCTCATCGCGCTCTACGAGCACAAGGTCTTCGTCCAGGGCGCCGTCTGGAACATCGACTCCTTCGACCAGTGGGGCGTCGAGCTGGGCAAGGTGCTCGCCCGCGCGATCGAGCCGGTGCTCACCGAGGGCACGGGCGCGGAGCGGCTCGACAGCTCGACCGCGGCGCTCACCGCGGCCTACCGCGCGCTCCGGGGGCGTTGAGCCGGTGACGGAGAGGGAGGGGACCGTACGGCTGCGCCCGCCGAACAACCCGCTCGACGGACGGGCGGTGCGCTGGTGGCGGGCGCGGTCGCTGATCGTCACCGCCCTGGGCACGGCGGTGCTCGCGATACCGGGCTGGCTGATAGCCCCCGCACGGACCTGGCTGCTGGCCGCGGCCGGCGCGGTGGCGCTGCTGGGGCTGGTGGAGGCGGCGGTGCTGCCCCGCTGGCGGTACCGGGTGCACCGCTGGGAGGCCACGGACGAGGCGGTCTATGTCCGCACCGGTGCCTTCTGGCAGGAGTGGCGGATCGCGCCGATGTCCCGCATCCAGACCGTGGACACGGTACGGGGGCCGCTGGAGCGGGCGTACCGGCTGGCCACGGTCACCGTCACCACGGCCTCCTCCAAGGGGGCCATCAGGATCGAGGGCCTGGACCACGAGGTGGCGGCCGATCTCGCGGAGCGGCTGACCCGCATCACCCGGGCGACGCCGGGGGACGCGACATGAGCGCCGAGCCCGGTCCGGCCCGCGTCGCCGGGCCCGCCGCCGCGGAGCCCACCGCTCCGGCCGCCGCTCCGGGGCCCGCCGCCCTCCCGTCCGCCGACCCCGCCGACGGCTGGCGGCGGATCGATCCCAAGGCCCTGCTCGTCACCGCGGCGGTCTGGGGCTCGGTGGCCGCCGGTGTCTGCCTCCCCGTACTGCTCGGCCTCTCCGGCGGCGCCTGGTTCGCCCACGCCTCCCGGCGCGGCGCCGGGCTGCTCCCGCTGTTCGGCGCCGCCGCCCTGGTGGTCCTGGCCGCCGTCGGCGCCGAGTACGTCAAGTGGCGCAAGACCCGCTACCGCGTCGGCCCCGAACGGGTGGAACTCCACACCGGGCTGGTGCTGGTCAAACGGCGCTCGCTGGCCCGCGAGCGGATACGCACGGTCGATCTGACCGCCCATCCGCTGCTGCGGGTCCTCGGTCTCGTCACGGTCCGCATCGGCACCGGGGAACAGGCCGGGAGCGGCGAGTCCACCCTGGAACTCAACCCGGTCTCCCGGGCCGAGGGCGAACGGCTCCGCCGTGACCTCCTCGACCGCCCGCCGGCCGCCGGGCCCCGCGTCGACCACGACGGGAACCTCGCCGGTCTCGACCCGCGCTGGATGCGGTACGCCCCGCTCTCCTTTGTCGCCCCGCTGCTGGGCGGCGCGGCGGCGGGCGCCGTGATGCAGGTCAGCGACTGGTTCGGAGCCCAGGGAACGGTCATCGACTGGGTCGGCGACCGCTTCCGGGACACCTCCGTCGCGGTGCTGGTCCTCACGCTCGTCCTCGCCGCCCTGGTCGCGGGGGTCGTCGGAGCCCTCGGTCTCTGGGTGGAGATGTGGTGGAACTACCGGCTGGAGCGCGAGCCCGGCGGCACCCTGCGGGTGCGGCGCGGACTTCTCACCGTCCGCTCGATCTCCGTGGAGGAGCGCCGGCTCCGCGGTGTCGAGCTGGTCGAGCCCCTGGGCGTACGGCTGGCCGGCGCCGCCCGGGTGGACGCCGTCGCCACCGGGATAGGCCAGGACGACGAGGACAAGCACGTCGACCTCCAGGTGCTGCTGCCGCCCGCGCCGCGCGCGCTCGCGGGCGAGGTGGCGGCGCGGGTGCTCCGCGAGAGCGTCACCCCGACCGACGCGCCCCTGACCCGCCACCCGGGCGCGGCCCGCACCCGCAGGCTGCGCTGGGCGCTCGCCGCCGTCCTCGGCCCGCTCGCGGTGCTCACCCTGCTGGGTCTGCGGCTGACCCCGGTCCTGCTGTACATCGCCGCCGCCGCCGCGTCGGTGGCGGTCCCGGCGGCGGTGCTGCTGGCCCTGGACGCCTACCGCAGCCTCGGCCACACCCTCAGCGGCGACTATCTCGTGGCCCGCTCCGGCACCGCCCGCCGCTCGACCGTGGCGCTCCGGCGCTCCGGGGTCATCGGCTGGGTGGTCAGGCAGTCGTTCTTCCAGCGGCGCGCCGGGGTGCTGACCGTGACCGCGACCACGGCGGCCGGTTCGGGGGCGTACTCCGTGTACGACGCGGAGGCGGCCGAGGGGATCGCCTTCGCGGCGGCGGCGGTACCGGGGCTGCTGACGCCCTTCCTGGAGCCGCCGCCGGAGCGGTGATCACCGGGACCGATGGAGAGGCGGAATCAGCCCCGGGTGATCATTGATCATGACTGAAGCAAGCCGCCGCACCATACTGACCGCTTTCGCGACCGCCGCCGTGGGCACCACCGCGCTGGCGGAGACCGCCACCGCCGCGCCCGGAACCGCGCACGCCACCGGAGCCGTGGCCGCGCCCGCCGCGGTGGCCGAGCCCGAGTCGCACACGGAGATCTACACGAACACGGCCCTGGTCGAGGGCCGTGACTACTCCAGACGGTTCAGGCGCGCCGATCCCAACCTCGCCCCCCACTTCACCCGCACCACCGTCATGGCGATCCACGGAGGCGGCATCGAACCCGGGACCTCGGAACTCTGTCTGGGGATCGCCGGATTCCACACCTCCCCGGTCGCTCCCGCCGGCCGGGACGGTCTGCCGCTCCACGACTACTGGATGTTCGAGGGACGGAAGACCAGCGGCAACGCGGACGCCTTCCATGTCACATCGTCGAAGGCGGACGACCGGGTCGCCCTCTCCATGGCGGGGAGCAGCCTCAACGTCGTGAGCGTGCACGGCTGCGACTGGCAGGGGGTCACCACCCCGGACAACAAGCAGGCCGTGGTCGTCGGGGGGCTGAACGTGCCGTTCAAGAACCTGCTGAAGGCACAGCTGACGGCGGCCGGATTCCAGGTCATCGACGGAGCCGGCACGAATCTGGCGGGGGAGCAGCCCAACAACATCTGCAACCGGACGATCCTCAGGATGGGCGCCCAGCTGGAGCTGACCGGTGAACTCCGGGCAGCCATGTTCACCGTCAACACCGGCGCCGGGCGGGCCACCAGCACCACCCAGGTCTTCCACGACTTCGTGGCCGCCACCCGCAAGGCCATCCATCTCCAGGAGCAGGCCCCCGAGCAGATCGTCCACTGAATCCGTCCGGAAGACGGAGGGGCCCGGTGAGCCGCCACGACGGCTCACCGGGCCCCTCCGCTCCCACCGGGTGCTACGCCAGCGCCGGCGGGTAGAGATCGCGCGGCAGCTCGGAGGCCGCAGCGGCGTCCAGCAGCCACAGGGTGCGGCCGCGGCCACGTGCCCCGGCCGCCGGGGCCTGGACCTCTCCCGCGCCCGACAGCGCCATCGCCGCCGCCTTGGCCTTGTCCTCGCCGGCGGCCAGCAGCCACACCTCACGGGCCGACCGGATGGCCGGCAGCGTCAGCGAGATACGCGTCGGCGGAGGCTTGGGCGCGCCGTGCACACCCACCACCGTGCGCTCGGTCTCCCGTACCGCCGGAAGCTCCGGGAAGAGCGAGGCGACATGGGTGTCCGGGCCGACGCCCAGCATGAGCACATCGAAGGACGGCACCGCGCCGTGGTCCTCGGGACCCGCCGCCGCGGCCAGTTCGGTGGCGTACGCGGCGGCCGCGGCCTCCACATCACCGCCGTACGCGCCGTCCGACGCGGCCATCGGGTGCACCCGCGCCGGGTCCACCGGGACGCTGTCGAGCAGCGCCCGGTGGGCCTGGGTCGCGTTGCGCTCCGGGTCCCCCTCGGGGAGGAACCGCTCATCGCCCCACCACAGGTCGAGACGGCGCCAGTCGATCGCGTCCCGGGCCGGGGAGGCCCCGAGCGCGGCCAGCACGGCGCTGCCGTTGCGGCCACCCGTCAGGACCACCGACGCCGAGCCGCGCGCGGCCTGGGCGTCCACGATCCTGGTGATCAGCCGGGCCGCGGCGGCCTGCGCCATCAGCTCCTTGTCGCGGTGGACGACCAGCTGGGGAGCGCTCACTTGGCCGCCGCCTTCTTCGTGGCGGCCTTCTTCGCCGGAGCCGGAGCCGGAGCCGGAGCCGGATCGGTGGCGGCGGCCGGAGCGGCGGACCCGCCATCGGGCGAGCCCGCGTCCGGGGAAGCGTCCGATGAAGCGGTCTTCCGCCCCGCCGCGCCACCACGGCCGCCCGAGGGCGCCGTCGCCCGGCTCTCGTCACCCAGCCGGTCCACCCCGAAGCGCAGGGCCGACGCGTAGGTGTCGTCCGGGTCCAGCCGCCGCAGCTCCTCCGCGATCAGCTCGGCGGTGTCCCGCCGCTTCAGCGCCACCGCCCGGTCCGGCTGCCCGTGGATGGAGAGGTTCGCCAGCGAACCGTCCGCCCGGTCCAGCACGATCGGGCCGCAGCTCGTCTCCATCCGCACCGCCGTGAGCCCCGGGCCCGCCGACAGGGCCCGGATGACCGGGACCTTCAGCCGGTCCGCCAGCCACATGGCCAGCAGCTCCACGCTCGGGTTGAACTCCTCGCCCTCCACCTCCACCGAGGTGACCTCGCAGACCACCTGGTCGAGCGCGGCGGCCAGCATCGAACGCCAGGGAGTGATCCGGGTCCAGGAGAGATCCGTGTCGCCGGGGGTGTACGCCTCGGCGCGCGCGCTCAGCTCCTGGACCGGGTGCTCGGACGCGTAGGTGTCCGTGACCCGGCGCTGGGCCAGCGCGCCCAGCGGGTCCTTCGCCGGGTCGAGCGGGGCGCTCACCGGCCACCAGACGACGACCGGCGCGTCGGGCAGCAGCAGCGGCAGCACGACCGACTGGGCGTGCTCGCTGACCTCCCCGTACAGCCGCAGGATCACCGTCTCACCGGTGCCGGCCTCCGCGCCCACCCGCACCTCGGCGTCCAGGCGTGCCTGCGCCCGGGCGCGCGGGGTGCGCGAGACCCGCTTGATGACCACGAGGGTGCGCGAGGGGTGCTCGCGCGATGCCTCGTTGGCGGCCTTCAGCGCGTCGTAGGCGTTCTCCTCGTCGGTGACGATGACCAGGGTCAGCACCATGCCGACGGCCGGGGTGCCGATCGCCCTGCGCCCCTGCACCAGCGCCTTGTTGATCTTGCTGGATGTGGTGTCCGTCAGATCGATCTTCATGGCCGGCGCCAGCTCCGTCCGTCTCGTGCGAGCATTTCGTCCGCCTCGACCGGACCCCACGTTCCCGACGCGTACTGGGCGGGCTTGCCGTTCTCGTCCCAGAACCGCTCGATCGGGTCGAGGATCTTCCACGACAGCTCGACCTCCTCCACCCTCGGGAAGAGGTTGGAGTCGCCGAGCAGCACATCGAGGATGAGCCGCTCGTACGCCTCGGGGCTGGACTCGGTGAAGGACTCGCCATAGGCGAAGTCCATCGACACGTCCCGCACCTCCATCGAGGTGCCCGGGACCTTGGAACCGAACCGCAGGGTCACGCCCTCGTCCGGCTGGACGCGGATGACCAGGGCGTTCTGGCCCAGCTCCTCGGTCGCGGTGTGGTCGAAGGGGGAGTGCGGAGCGCGCTGGAAGACCACCGCGATCTCGGTGACCCGACGGCCCAGCCGCTTGCCGGTGCGCAGATAGAACGGCACCCCCGCCCAGCGGCGGTTGTCGATCTCCAGCTTGACGGCCGCGTAGGTGTCGGTCGTCGACTCGGGGTCGATCCCGTCCTCCTGGAGGTAGCCGACGGCCTTCTCGCCGCCCTGCCACCCCGCCGCGTACTGCCCGCGCACGGTGTTCTCACCCAGGTCCTTCGGCAGCCGCACGGCACCGAGGACCTTGGTCTTCTCGGCCGCGAGCGCGTCCGCGTCGAAGGAGGCGGGCTCCTCCATCGCGGTCAGCGCCAGCAGCTGGAGCAGATGGTTCTGGATGACGTCACGGGCGGCGCCGATGCCGTCGTAGTACCCGGCACGGCCGCCGATACCGATGTCCTCGGCCATGGTGATCTGCACATGGTCGACATACGACCGGTTCCAGATCGGCTCGAAGAGGGTGTTGGCGAACCGGAGCGCCAGAATGTTCTGGACGGTCTCCTTGCCGAGGTAGTGGTCGATCCGGAAGACCTCGTTGGACGGGAAGACCTCGTGCACCACCTGGTTCAGCTCCATCGCGGAGACCAGATCGTGCCCGAACGGCTTCTCGATGACCGCCCGGCGCCAGGAGCCCTCCTTGGGGTCGGCCAGCCCGTGCTTCTTGAGCTGCTGGACGACCTTGGGGAAGAACTTCGGCGGCACCGAGAGGTAGAAGGCGAAGTTGCCGCCCGTGCCCTGTTCCTGATCCAGCTCGGCGATCGTCTTCTTCAGCGTCTCGAAGGCGTCATCGTCGTCGAAGTCGCCCTGGACGAAACGCATCCCCTGGTTGAGCTGCTGCCAGACCTCCTCGCGGAAGGGAGTCCTGGCGTGCGCCTTGACGGCGTCGTGGACCTCCTGGGCGAAGTCCTCGTCCTGCCACTCCCTGCGGGCGAAGCCGACCAGGGAGAAACCCGGCGGCAGCAGTCCGCGGTTGGCCAGGTCGTAGATGGCGGGCATCAGCTTCTTGCGGGACAGATCGCCCGTGACGCCGAAGATGACCAGGCCCGACGGCCCCGCGATGCGCGGGAGCCGTCGGTCTGCGGTGTCACGAAGCGGATTGGCCTCGCCGGTACCGGACACGGTGGTCAGCCCTCCGAGGGGGCGAGGCGCTTCAGCTCCGCCTCGGTCGACGTGAGGAGGTCGTTCCAGGCGGACTCGAACTTCTCGACGCCCTCGTCCTCCAGCAGCTGGACGACGTCGTCGTAGGAGATGCCGAGGGCCTCCACGGCCGCCAGCTCCGCCCGCGACTGCTCGTAGGTGCCGCGCACGGTGTCACCGGTGATCCGGCCGCGGTCGGCGGTGGCCTCCAGGGTCGCCTCGGGCATGGTGTTCACCGTGCCGGGAGCGACCAGGTCGTCCACGTACAGCGTGTCCTTGTACGCCTTGTCCTTGACCCCGGTCGAGGCCCAGAGCGGGCGCTGGCGGTTGGCCCGCGCCCGGTCCAGTACCTCCCAGCGGTCCGAGGAGAAGACCTCCTCGTACGCCTCGTAGGCGAGCCGGGCATTGGCGAGACCGGCCTTGCCGCGCGCGGCCCTGGCCTCGGCGGTGTCCAGCGCGTCGATGCGCTTGTCGATCTCCGCGTCCACCCGGGAGACGAAGAAGGAAGCCACCGAATGGATCTTCGAAAGGTCGAGTCCGCGCTCCTTGGCCTGCTCCAGGCCGGCCAGGTACGCGTCCATCACCTCGCGGTACCGCGCCAGCGAGAAGATCAGCGTCACATTGACGCTGATCCCGCGGCCGATGGTCTCGGTGATCGCCGGCAGGCCCGCCCGGGTGGCCGGGATCTTGATCAGCGTATTGGGGCGGTCCACCAGCCAGGCGAGCTGCTTGGCCTCGGCGACCGTCGCCAGGGTGTTGTGGGCCAGCCGGGGGTCGACCTCGATGGAGACCCGGCCGTCCTGGCCCCCGGTGGCGTCGAAGACCGGCCGCAGAATGTCGGCGGCGTCGCGGACGTCCGCCGTCGTGATCATGCGGATGGCTTCCTCGACGGTCACCCTGCGCGCGGCCAGCTCCGTGAGCTGCTGCTCGTAGCCGTCACCGCTGCTGATCGCCTTCTGGAAGATCGACGGGTTGGTGGTCACACCGACCACGTGCTGCTGGTCGATCAGCTCGGCGAGATTGCCGGAGGTGATCCGCTTGCGCGACAGGTCGTCGAGCCAGATCGCGACACCTTCGTCGGAAAGGCGCTTGAGTGCGTCTGTCATGAGAATGGCAACTCCTGCGTAGTACGTATATCGGCGTCAGCGCGCGGCGGCGGCGAGAGATTCCCGCGCGGCGGCCGCGACCGCCTCGGCGGTGAACCCGAACTCGCGGAACAGCACCTTGCCGTCCGCCGAGGCACCGAAGTGCTCCAGCGAGACGATGCGGCCCGCGTCGCCGACGAACCGGTGCCAGGTGAGCCCGATACCGGCCTCCACCGCCACCCGCGCCCGCACGGACGGCGGCAGCACCGCGTCCCGGTACTCCTGGTCCTGCTCCTCGAACCACTCCACCGACGGCATCGAGACCACCCGCGCCGGCACCCCGGCGGCCTGGAGCCGTTCCCGCGCCTCCACGGCCAGCTGCACCTCGGAACCGGTGCCGATGAGCACCACCTGGGGCTCACCACCCTCGGCCTCGAACAGGACATAGCCGCCCCGGGCCGCGTCCTCGTTGCGCTCGTACGTCGGCACACCCTGGCGGGTCAGCGCCAGACCGTGCGGAGCACCCACGCCGAACTCCTTCGTGTACCGCTTCAGGATCTCGCGCCAGGCGATCGCCGTCTCGTTGGCATCCGCCGGACGGACGATGTTCAGGCCCGGGATGGCCCGCAGCGACGCCAGGTGCTCCACCGGCTGATGGGTCGGGCCGTCCTCGCCCAGACCGATCGAGTCGTGCGTCCAGACATAGGTCACCGGCAGGTGCATCAGCGCCGACAGCCGCACGGCGTTGCGCATGTAGTCGGAGAAGACGAGGAAGGTGCCGCCGTAGATACGGGTGTTGCCGTGCAGCGCGATGCCGTTGATCACAGCGGCCATCGAGTGCTCGCGGATGCCGTAGTGGACCGTGCGGCCGTACGGGTCGGCCTCGGGCAGCGGGTTGCCCTTCGGCAGGAACGACGACGTCTTGTCGATCGTCGTGTTGTTCGATCCCGCGAGGTCGGCGGAGCCGCCCCACAGCTCGGGCACGACCGCGCCCAGCGCCTGGAGGATCTTCCCCGAGGCGGCGCGGGTGGCGACACCCTTGCCGGTCTCGAACTCCGGCAGGTGCTCCTCCCAGCCCTCGGGCAGCTCGCCGGAGCGGATGCGGTCGAACTCGGCGGCGCGCTCGGGGTTGGCGGTGCGCCACGCGGCGAAGGTCTTCTCCCACTCGCCCCTGACCTCACGGCCCCGGTCCAGCGCGGCGCGGGTGTGCCCGATCACCGCGTCGGAGACCTCGAAGCTCTGCCCGGGGTCGAAGCCGAGGACGCGCTTGGTGGCCGCGACCTCCTCATCGCCGAGCGCCGAGCCGTGCGCGGCCTCGGTGTTCTGGGCGTGCGGGGCGGGCCACGCGATGATCGACCGGGCCGCGATGAAGGAGGGGCGCTCGGTCTCGGCCTGCGCGGCCCTCAGCGCCCGGTACAGACCCGCGGGGTCCAGGTCGCCGTTGGCCTGCTGCTCGACCCGCTGGACGTGCCAGCCGTACGCCTCGTACCGCTTGAGGGTGTCCTCGGAGACCGCGGTCTCGGTGTCGCCCTCGATCGAGATGTGGTTGTCGTCCCAGAGCAGGACCAGATTGCCCAGCTTCTGGTGCCCGGCCAGCGAGGAGGCCTCGGCGGAGATGCCCTCCTGGAGGCAGCCGTCACCGGCGATGGCCCAGATGGTGTGGTCGAACGGCGAGGTGCCGGGCGCCGCCTCCGGGTCGAACAGACCGCGCTCGTAGCGGGCGGCCATCGCCATGCCCACGGCGTTGGCGACGCCCTGGCCCAGCGGGCCGGTGGTCGTCTCGACGCCCACGGTGTGGCCGTACTCCGGGTGGCCCGGGGTCTTCGAGCCCCAGGTGCGGAACGCCTTCAGATCGTCCAGCTCCAGGCCGTACCCGGCCAGGTAGAGCTGGATGTAGAGGGTCAGCGACGAGTGGCCCGCGGAAAGGACGAACCGGTCACGGCCGGTCCAGTCCGCGTCGGCGGGGTCGTGCCGCATCAGCTTCTGGAAGAGAACGTACGCGGCGGGCGCGAGGCTCATGGCCGTACCGGGGTGGCCGTTGCCGACCTTCTGTACGGAATCCATGGCCAGGACGCGGGCGGTATCGACGGCCCGCTGGTCCAGATCGGTCCACTCAAGGTCTGTGGTGGTCGGCTTGGTGCTCACCCTGGGTCAGGGCTCCTCTCCACATGTCTCCATGTCATGCCCCGGTGACACGGAAGCACCGGGCCCTGCCGAGCCTACCCGCGACAGGCCCGGCGGCCGGTCCCCACGGTGGTGACCGGGGGCGGGGCCGGACCCCAACACGACCCCACCCCCGTGCGGGGCGACGCGGGAGCAGCCTCTAAAGTGACGTCGTACGCGCAAGTCTTCACCGGCCCCATGGATGTCCTGATGCGGCCCGGGAGCTTGCTGGGAGTCTCTGTCAGGGGTGTGCGTGACGGCCGTCGAATCCCGTCCAGCCGGGGTGCTTGGGGCGAGCCCGGTCAACCGGCCGTTCGGGGCCCGCGTCAAGGCGTTCGTGGCGCTGACCAAGCCGCGGATCATCGAGCTGCTGCTGATCACTACAGTGCCGGTGATGTTCCTCGCCGCGCAAGGGGTGCCCGATCTCGGACTGGTGCTGGTCACCTGCCTCGGCGGTTATCTCTCCGCCGGCGGTGCCAACGCCCTGAACATGTACATCGACCGCGACATCGACGCGCTGATGGACCGCACGTCCCAGCGCCCGCTGGTCACCGGCATGGTCTCGCCGCGCGAGGGGCTGGTCTTCGGCCTCGCCCTCGCGGTGATCTCCACGCTCTGGTTCGGCCTGCTGGTCAACTGGCTCTCCGCCTGGCTCTCGCTCGGCGCGCTCCTCTTCTACGTCGTCGTCTACACGATGATCCTCAAGCGGCGCACCTCGCAGAACATCGTCTGGGGCGGGATCGCGGGCTGCATGCCGGTGCTCATCGGCTGGTCCGCCGTCACCAACTCCATGTCGTGGGCCGCGGTCATCCTCTTCCTGGTCATCTTCTTCTGGACGCCGCCGCACTACTGGCCGCTGTCGATGAAGGTCAGGGAGGACTACGCCCGGGTGGGCGTGCCGATGCTCCCGGTGGTCGCCTCCAACAGGGTGGTGGCCCGCCAGATCGTCCTCTACAGCTGGGTGATGGTCGCCGTCTCCCTGCTGCTCACCCCGCTGGGGTACACCGGCTGGTTCTACACCGCCGTGGCCCTGGCCACCGGTGGCTGGTGGCTCTGGGAGGCGCACGCCCTCCAGGCCCGCGCCAAGGCCGGGGCGACGGGCGCCAAGCTCAAGGAGATGCGGCTGTTCCACTGGTCGATCACCTATGTGTCGCTGCTCTTCGTGGCGGTGGCGGTCGACCCCTTCGTGGGCTGACCCTCCCCCTCCGGGGCCCGGGCCGTGGCCCACGCCACGCCCCGGCGCCATGGTCCCCGCCCGGTACCCGCCAGTAGCATCCCGGCATGTCCCACACCACCAAGCACGCCGAGCGCAAGGCCGCCAAGCTCTCCCGGGAGATGGCGGCCTTCTCCCGTTCCCACGGCGGAGCCGAGGCGCAACTCGCCCATCTCGGCCAGGCCGGTACCCGGATCGTCCTCGTCGGCGAGGACGGCGCCTGGGGCGACCTGGTCGCCCCGGACCACGCCATCGCCACCGCCGCCGTCGAGAAGGCCGGCCTCACCGTCCACGAGTCCTTCGACGGCGCCCTCGCGGCCAAGGTCCGCACAGGGCCGTACGAGTGGACCCGGATGGCCGGCATCCAGCTCGGCGGCCCCGCCAACCCCTCCCGCCCGGCCGGGCCCTCCCACGGCTGAGCCGCCCGGGGAACGGCGCGTCGGCGGTACGAGCCACCGGTGACCGGGGCCGTACCGCCGACGGGCGGGACGCGGGGGGCTCGTCGTCCTCCCGGATCTCGCCGGGCTCGCGAGCCCGGCGAGATCCCAGAGGGACTCCCTAGGCGACGTTGGAGAGCGCGGGGCCGGCCGGGGCCGGTACCGGGACCCGGGCGTGCGGGCGCTCCCGCAGGCTCAGCGCGAGCCGCAGCACCGCGATCCACATCAGGGCCGAGCCGAACATGTGCACGCCGACCAGGATCTCGGGGACCCCGGTGAAGTACTGGAGATAGCCGATCGCGCCCTGCGCCAGCAGCACGATCAGCAGCTCACGGGCGCGCGCCCGGATGTCGTTCGGAGCGTCCACCACCCGCAGCACCAGCCACATGGCGACCGCCAGCGCACAGACCAGCCAGGCCGACGCGGCGTGCAGATGGGCCGCGTTCGACCAGTCCCACGGCATCCGGGGCACATCGCTGCTGTCGCCCGCGTGCTTGCCCGAACCGGTCACCCCGGTGCCCAGGGTGATGAGCGCCCCGGAGGTGATGACGATCGCCCAGGAGAGCTTGCGGACCGGGCGCGGGACGCGCGGGCGCGGCGGCTCGTCGCCCTCGCCGGTGCGGTGCCAGGTGAGCACGGCGACCGTCAGCAGGGCGTTGGCGAGGAGGAAGTGACCCGCCACGGTCCAGGGGTTGAGACCCGCCCAGACGGTGATCCCGCCGAGGACGGCGTTGCCGAGCACGATCCAGAACTGGAGCCACCCCATCCGGAGCAGCCCGCGCCGGAGCGGCTTGGTGGAGCGCAGCGAGACGATGGCCCAGCCGACCGCCGCCGACAGCACATAGGTCAGCAGCCGGTTGCCGAACTCGATCGCGCCGTGCAGCCCCTGCTCGGGGGTGGCGAAGAGACTGTCGTCCGTGCACTTGGGCCAGGTGTCGCAGCCGAGACCTGAACCGGTGAGCCGGACGGCGCCGCCGGTGACGATGATCAGCACCGTCATGGCGACGGCCGAGAACGCGGCGCGCCGGACCGTCCGGGGTTCGGGCGTCCAGCGCCGGGCGATGAGAGCGAGGGGGGTCAGCACGGGAACAATCGTAGGACGGCCCTTGTGCATGTTTTCACGAGGGGTCGCCCGGGCGCGTCCCCCCGCCCGCCGGGACCCGCGGATACGCGCACCGGAAGCGGGCCCCCGCGAGCTGGTCCTCCTCCTCCCACCACACCGCGAGCCGCCACCGCGCCGGGGCCGGCGGCCTCCCCGGCGCGTGCAGGAACGCGTCGGTCAGCTCGGCCGCGACCGCCGCCGCGCTCCGGTCGGTGACCGCGTCCGTCCCCCGCCAGGGGTACGCCAGCGGGGTCCAGGGCGCCCCATCGGCCTCCCGGACGTCGAACCGCCACACCGCCCGCCAGGAGCGGGCCCGCAGCAGCCGCCGCACCTCCGTGCCCTCCAGCGCCAGACCCGCGGCGATGGCGTCCGGCTCCGCCCCCTCGATCCTGGCGGCCACCACCGCCAGCGGAAGCAGCCGCTCCGGGAGCAGCCCGCCGGAGCGCAGCCGGGTCAGCCCGCCCTGGAAGGGGCAGCGCCGCAGCCGGCGCTCCATCTGCTCCCCCAGGTGCTCCAGCGCCGTGGCGTACCGGGACTCCGGCTCCGCCCCGTCCCGGACGGCCAGCTCCCGGAACCGGCGCTCCGCGCGGACGGCCCAGGCGGCGGCCTCCACCGGGTCGCCCAGCTCCTCCAGCCGGTCGCCGAGAAAGGCCTCGGACTGCGCGAGCCCCTCCCCGTTGCGCGGGTCCGCCGGGTCCAGGCCGCGCCAGACCTCCATGGCCCGCCGGGTGGTGGTCAGCGCCGCGAGCCCGTCCGCGCGGGCGTCGGCCGGCGGGCGGTCGCCCGTGGGCTGGAAGGCGTACCGGGGCAGCCCCAGCTCGTCGCTGAGCGGCTCGGCGAGATAGACGGCCTGGCCGAGCAGGGCCCTGGCGTACCAGCGGGCGTGCTCCGGATCGTGCCGGGCGGGCTCGGCGCAGCGGCGCACGGCCTCGTGCGCGGCGGTGAGGGCGTCGGCGCGCCGCCCCGCGTCGAAGTGGTGCCGGGCGAGATCGGCCCAGCGCAGGCTCAGCCGGGCGGCGAGCGGCGGATCGGCGTCGGCGAGCGGGGTGAGGGCGGCTATCAGCTCCCGCAGCAGCCGTTCCCGCTCCCCGGGCGGGACACCGGCCCTGCCGGATCTGATCCTGGCCCACTCCGCGTCCAGTCGCAGTGCCGCCGTCCGCTCCATCGTGGCCTCCACGCGCCGCTCACGCCGACCGGGCCACCCGAACCGCCGATCTTGCGCAGGCTCATAGTGGCGTGTGGCGGGGGCCGGCGGAAGACGGACGGCGCGAGTCCCCGCGCGGCGCGGGGCGCTGCTACTCCCAGCGGAAGAAGCGGCCCGCCGCGCCGAGACCGGCCACCGCCCACACGGCGAGGATGCCCAGCTGCTCCCACGGCAGCGCGGCGCCGTCCCGCAGCACATCGCGCAGCCCCTCGGAGAGCGCGGAGATCGGCAGCAGCGCGAGCACCGACTGCGCGCCCTCGGGGAACTTCTCCAGCGGCACGATCACCCCGCCGCCCACCAGCAGCAGCAGAAAGACCAGATTCGCGGCGGCGAGCGTCGCCTCGGCCCGCAGGGTGCCGGCCATCAGCAGCCCCAGTCCGCTGAAGGCGGCGGTGCCGAGCACCAGGAGCAGCAGAACGGAGAGCGGGCCGCCCTCCGGGGACCAGCCGAGAGCTAGGGCGATCACCGTCAGCAGCGCGATCTGGAGCACCTCGGTGACCAGCACGGAGAGCGTCTTGGCGCACATCAGGGCCCAGCGGGGGAGCGGGGAGGCGCCGAGCCGCTTCAGGACTCCGTACCGCCGTTCGAAGCCGGTGGCGATGGCCTGGCCGGTGAAGGCGGTGGACATCACGGCGAGGGCGAGCACCCCGGGCGCCAGGAAGTCCACCGGGTCGCCGGCCCCGGTGTCGATGACGTCGACGGTGGAGAAGAGCACGAGCAGCAGGGACGGGATGACGACGGTGAGCAGCAGCTGCTCGCCGTTGCGCAGCAGCATCCTCGTCTCGAAGGCGGTCTGCGCCGCGATCATGCGGCCCAGCGGAGCCGCACCCGGCTTCGGGGTGTGCGTACCGGCGCTCATGGGCGCAGCTCCTTGCCCGTCAGTTCGAGGAAGACGTCCTCCAGCGTGTGCCGCTCGACCGAGATGCCGTCGGGCATGACCCCGTGCTGCGCGCACCACGAGGTGACCGTCGCCAGCAGCAGCGGGTCGACCTGTCCGGCTATCCGGTACGTCCCCGGGACCGGTTCGGCGGCCTGGGTGCCGTCGGGCAGCGCCTTGAGCAGGGAGCCGACGTCCAGTCCGGGCCGGCCGGTGAAGCGCAGGGTGTTCTCGGCGCCGCCCCGGCAGAGCTGCTCCGGGGTGCCCCGGGCGATGACCCGGCCCGCGTCGAGGATCGCGACCTCGTCCGCCAGCTCCTCGGCCTCGTCCATGAAGTGGGTGGTCAGCACGGCGGTGACGCCGTCGGCGCGCAGCTCGCGCACCAGCTCCCAGGTGGCGCGGCGGGCCTGGGGGTCGAGCCCGGCCGTCGGCTCGTCCAGGAAGACCAGCTCGGGCCGGCCGACGACGGCGAGCGCCAGCGCGAGCCGCTGCTGCTGGCCGCCGGAGAGCCGGCGGTAGGCGGTGCGCCCGCAGCCGCCGAGGCCGAGCCGCTCGATCAGGGCGTCCACGTCCAGCGGGTGGGCGTGCAGCCTCGCCATGTGGCGGAGCATCTCGCCGGCCCGCGCGCCGGAGTAGACGCCACCCGACTGGAGCATCACCCCGACGCGGGTCCGCAGCCGGGCCGCGTCGGCGACGGGGTCGAGGCCGAGGACCCGCACGGTGCCCCCGTCGGGGCGGCGGTAGCCCTCGCAGATCTCGACGGTGGTGGTCTTGCCGGCGCCGTTGGGGCCGAGGACGGCGGTGACCTGGCCGGGGGCGACATCGAGATCGAGGCCGTCCACAGCGGTTCTCGTTCCGTACCGCTTGACCAGGCCCCTGATCCGGACGGCGGGCTCGCTAAGCATGCCCGCGAGTCTAGGCGGGCGCCCGGGGGGCTCGGTGCGAGGGGGCCGGGGGGTCCGTGCGCGGGGGCGCGGGTCCCCGCGCACGTGCCGCGCGCGCTCTGCGCCGTACGGGGCACCTGTCCGGCGTGGTGCGCATGGCACGGACGTGGCATGTATCTGCCAGTGAAGCGCCGGTCCCGCAGGGGGCGGACGGAGGTCGCACAGCCCCCTGATCGGGGGTAAAATCGCTGGTCAGACCAAGTGTGAACCCCCCTCCGGAAGCCCTTTCCTTAGGTAACCCTAAGTGACGAAGCGCACCGCGCCCCGGGGTGGACGGCGGTTGTCACCCTCCCGTGAATTACGCAACAATGGTGTTGTGAAAAACGTTGGCGAGCCCCCTCAGGAGGAACTCGCGACCGGGACACGCGCCGATCATCCGACGCGCAACCGGGTCGCGCGCTCCGTCCTGGACCACGGCCCGTCCACGGTGGCCGATCTGGCCGCCCGTCTCGGGCTCACCCAGGCGGCCGTCCGCCGGCACCTGGACACCCTGGTCGCCGAGAACGTCGTCGAGGCCCGTGAGCAGCGGGTCTACGGCGCCCGCACCCGGGGCAGGCCCGCCAAGGTCTTCGCCCTGACCGCCTGCGGCCGGGACGCCTTCGACCAGTCGTACGACTCCCTGGCCGTCGACGCCCTGCGCTGGATCGAGCAGGCCGCCGGCGGCGGCACGGCGGGCGGGAAGGCGGTCGCCGCCTTCGCGCGCCACCGCGCCGAGACCCAGGCCGGGCCCTATCGCGAGGCCGTCGAGGCGGCGCCCCCCGAGGAGCGCACCGAAGCGCTGGCGAAGGCCCTCAGCGCCGACGGGTACGCTGCTACGGCGCGCAGCGCCCCCACCCCGCAGCAGGGCGAGCAGCTCTGCCAGCACCACTGCCCGGTCGCCCATGTCGCCGAGCAGTACCCGCAGCTGTGCGAGGCGGAGACCGAGATCTTCTCCCGTCTGCTCGGGACCCATGTGCAGCGTCTCGCCACCATCGCCCACGGCGACGGAGTGTGCACGACGTTCATTCCGCGCAGCACCACCACACCATCAGCATCTGGAAGCACGGCCGGGAGGAACCCCGCATGACTCTCCCCACGGAGACTGCCCACCCCGAACTCGAAGGGCTGGGCACGTACGAATTCGGCTGGGCCGACTCCGACGCGGCAGGTGCCGCGGCCAAGCGCGGACTCTCCGAGGATGTCGTCCGCGACATCTCGGGGAAGAAGAACGAGCCGGAGTGGATGCTGAAGCTGCGCCTCAAGGGCCTGCGGCTGTTCGACAAGAAGCCCATGCCGAGCTGGGGCTCGGATCTGTCGGGCATCGACTTCGACAACATCAAGTACTTCGTCCGCTCCACGGAGAAGCAGGCGGCCTCCTGGGAGGACCTGCCCGAGGACATCAAGAACACCTACGACAAGCTCGGCATCCCCGAGGCGGAGAAGCAGCGCCTCGTCGCCGGTGTCGCCGCGCAGTACGAGTCGGAGGTCGTCTACCACCAGATCCGTGAGGACCTGGAGGAGCAGGGCGTCATCTTCCTCGACACCGACACCGCGCTGAAGGAGCACCCCGAGCTCTTCCAGGAGTACTTCGGCACCGTCATCCCGGTGGGTGACAACAAGTTCGCCTCGCTGAACACGGCGGTCTGGTCCGGCGGCTCGTTCATCTACGTGCCCAAGGGCGTCCATGTGGACATCCCGCTCCAGGCCTACTTCCGGATCAACACCGAGAACATGGGCCAGTTCGAGCGGACGCTGATCATCGTCGACGAGGACGCCTACGTCCACTACGTCGAGGGCTGCACCGCCCCGATCTACTCCTCCGACTCGCTGCACAGCGCCGTGGTGGAGATCATCGTCAAGAAGGGCGGCCGCTGCCGCTACACGACGATCCAGAACTGGTCGAACAACGTCTACAACCTGGTGACCAAGCGCGCCGTCGCCTACGAGGGCGCGACCATGGAGTGGGTCGACGGCAACATCGGCTCCAAGGTCACCATGAAGTACCCGGCCGTCTACCTGATGGGCGAGCACGCCCGCGGCGAGACGCTGTCCATCGCCTTCGCGGGCGAGGGCCAGCACCAGGACGCCGGCGCCAAGATGGTCCACATGGCCCCCAACACCTCCTCGAACATCGTCTCCAAGTCGGTGGCGCGAGGCGGCGGCCGGACCTCCTACCGCGGTCTGATCGAGATCGGCGAGGGCGCGCCGGGCGCGAAGTCCAATGTGCTCTGTGACGCGCTGCTGGTCGACACCATCTCGCGCTCCGACACCTACCCCTATGTGGACGTCCGCGAGGACGATGTCTCCATGGGCCACGAGGCCACCGTCTCCAAGGTCTCCGAGGACCAGCTCTTCTATCTGATGAGCCGCGGCATGACCGAGTTCGAGGCGATGGCGATGATCGTCCGCGGCTTCGTCGAGCCGATCGCCAAGGAACTGCCGATGGAGTACGCGCTGGAGCTGAACCGGCTGATCGAGCTCCAGATGGAGGGTTCGGTCGGCTGACCCCGGCGACCTCCGCGGGACGGGCGGCGCCGCCGCCCGCCCCGCCAGCGACAGATTTCTTGACCCAGAAGGCAGAGAGAGAGCACGACGACAGCCATGGCTGAGGCTCAGAACATTCCGGCGGGCTCCACCACCGCCGGCGCGATCGCGGTGGCCGCCGAGTCGACCGTCGCCACCCGTATGAGTGCGCCCCCGTCCTTCGACGTGGCGGACTTCCCGGTTCCGCACGGCCGTGAGGAGGAGTGGCGCTTCACCCCGCTGGAGCGCCTCGCCGGCCTCCACGACGGCACCGCCGTCGCCACCGGCGACGGCGTCAAGGTCGTCATCGACGCGCCCGACGGCGTCGTCGTCGAGACCGTCGGCCGGGACGACGCCCGCCTCGGCCGGGCCGGCACCCCCGTGGACCGGGTCGCCGCACAGGCGTACACCTCCTTCGAGCAGGCGTCGGTCGTCACCGTTCCCAAGGAGACCGTGCTCACCGAGCCGATCCGGATCGCGGTGCACGGCCAGGGCGGTGTCGCCTACGGCCACCAGGTCATCGAGCTGGCCCCCTTCGCCGAGGCGGTCGTGGTCATCGACCACACCGGCGACGCGGTCCTCGCCGCCAATGTGGACTACCTCATCGGCGACGGCGCCAAGCTCACCGTGGTCTCGGTCCAGGACTGGGACGACAAGGCCGTCCACGTCGGGCAGTACAACGCCCTCGTCGGCCGGGACGCCTCCTTCAAGTCCGTCATCGTCACCTTCGGCGGCGATCTCGTACGGCTCCAGCCGAGGGTCGCCTACGCGGCCACCGGCGGCGAGGCGGAGCTGTTCGGGCTCTACTTCACCGACCGGGGCCAGCACCAGGAGCACCGCCTCCTGGTCGACCACAACAACCCGCACAACACGTCGAACGCCGTCTACAAGGGCGCTCTCCAGGGCGAGAACGCCCACGCGGTCTGGATCGGCGATGTGCTGATCCGGGTCAACGCCGAGGGCACCGACACCTACGAGATGAACCGCAACCTCGTCCTCACCGACGGCGCGCGGGTCGACTCGGTACCCAATCTGGAGATCGAGACCGGTGAGATCGTCGGCGCCGGCCACGCCTCCGCCACCGGTCGCTTCGACGACGAGCAGCTCTTCTATCTGATGGCCCGCGGCATCCCGGAGCAGGACGCCCGCCGTCTGGTCGTCCGCGGATTCTTCGCCGAGCTGGTCCAGCAGATCGGTCTGCCGGACGTCGAGGAGCGCCTGATCACCAAGATCGAGGAAGAGCTGGAGGCGTCGGTCTGATGAGCTTCGTCCGAGCCTGTGGGCTGAGCGAGCTGGACGAGGACACCCCGCTGCGGGTGGAACTCGGCGGCACCCCCGTCTCGGTCGTCCGCACCGAGGGCGAAGTCTTCGCGATCCACGACATCTGCTCGCACGCGAATGTCTCGCTCTCGGAGGGCGAGGTGGAGGACTGCCAGATCGAGTGCTGGCTGCACGGCTCCGCGTTCGACCTCCGTACCGGCAAGCCGTCCGGGCTGCCCGCGACGCGCCCCGTCCCCGTATACCCCGTAAAGATCGAAGGGGACGATGTGCTCGTCTCCGTCACCCAGGAGTCCTGAGTCACCCATGGCAACGCTTGAAATCCACGACCTGCACGTCTCCGTCGAAGCCGACAACGGCTCCCGGGAGATCCTCAAGGGCGTCGACCTGACCGTGAAGCAGGGCGAGACCCACGCCATCATGGGCCCCAACGGCTCCGGCAAGTCCACCCTCGCGTACTCGCTGGCCGGCCACCCCAAGTACACGATCACCGGCGGCCAGGTCACCCTGGACGGCGAGGACGTCCTGGAGATGAGCGTGGACGAGCGGGCCCGCGCCGGGCTCTTCCTCGCCATGCAGTACCCGGTCGAGGTCCCGGGCGTCTCGGTCTCCAACTTCCTGCGCACCTCCGCCACCGCGATCCGCGGCGAGGCCCCCAAGCTGCGCACCTGGGTGAAGGAGGTCCGCGAGGCCATGGAGCGCCTCAACATGGACCCGGCCTTCGCCGAGCGCAATGTGAACGAGGGCTTCTCCGGCGGTGAGAAGAAGCGCCACGAGATCCTTCAGCTGGAGCTGCTCAAGCCGAAGATCGCGATCCTGGACGAGACCGACTCCGGCCTCGACGTCGACGCCCTGCGCGTCGTCTCCGAGGGCGTCAACCGCGTCCGCGAGTCCGGTGAGGTCGGCACCCTGCTGATCACGCACTACACCCGCATTCTCCGGTACATCAAGCCCGACCACGTCCATGTCTTCGCGGCCGGGCGGATCGCCGAGTCCGGTGGCCCCGAGCTGGCGGACAAGCTGGAGGCGGAGGGCTACGAGGCTTACGCGAAGGGTGGCGCATCCCAGTGACCGACCCCCGTCAGGGGCTCCCCGGCCTCCCCGGCCTCCTCGACACAGAGGCGATCCGCAAGGACTTCCCGATCCTCGACCGGGTGATCCACGGTGACAAGAAGCTCGTCTATCTGGACAGCGCGGCCAGCTCGCAGAAGCCGCGTCAGGTGATCGACGCGCTCAGCAATTACTACGAGCAGCACCACGCCAATGTCCACCGCGGAGTGCATGTCCTCGCCGAGGAGGCCACCGCGCTGTACGAGGGCGCCCGCACCAAGGTGGCGTCCTTCATCAACGCGCCCAGCCGCGACGAGGTGATCTTCACCAAGAACGCCTCGGAGTCGCTGAACCTGGTCGCCAACATGCTCGGCTGGGCCGATGAGCCCTACCGCGTGGACCGCGACACCGAGATCGTCATCACCGAGATGGAGCACCACTCCAACATCGTTCCGTGGCAGCTGCTCGCGCAGCGCACCGGCGCGAAGCTGAAGTGGTTCGGTCTCACCGACGACGGCCGGCTCGATCTGTCCAACATCGAGGAGGTCATCACCGAGAAGACGAAGATCGTCTCCTTTGTGCTGGTCTCCAACATCCTGGGCACGGTCAACCCGGTCGAGGCGATCGTGCGCCGCGCCCAGCAGGTCGGCGCGCTGGTGCTGATCGACGCCTCCCAGGCGGCCCCGCACGCCCCGCTGGACGTGCAGGCGCTCCAGGCGGACTTCGTGGCCTTCACCGGCCACAAGATGTGCGGTCCGACCGGTATCGGGGTGCTCTGGGGCCGGCAGGAGCTGCTGGAGGACCTGCCGCCGTTCCTCGGCGGCGGCGAGATGATCGAGACCGTGTCGATGCACTCGTCCACCTACGCGCCCGCGCCGCACAAGTTCGAGGCCGGTACGCCGCCGGTCGCCCAGGCCGTGGGCCTCGGCGCGGCGGTGGACTATCTCAACGCCATCGGCATGGAGAAGATCGCGGCGCATGAGCACGCGATCACCGAGTACGCGGTCCGGCGCCTCCTGGAGGTCCCGGATCTGCGGATCATCGGCCCGGTTTCGGCCGAGGACCGCGGCGCCGCGATCTCCTTCACCCTCGGTGACATCCACCCCCACGACGTGGGCCAGGTCCTGGACGAGCAGGGCATCGCGGTCCGGGTCGGCCACCACTGCGCGCGGCCGGTCTGTCTGCGGTACGGAATTCCTGCGACCACGCGGGCGTCGTTCTATCTGTACTCCACGCCCGGTGAGGTCGACGCGCTGGTCGACGGGCTGGAGCACGTCCGTAACTTCTTCGGGTAGAGCGGAGCCCTTGTGAAGCTTGATTCGATGTACCAGGACGTCATCCTCGACCACTACAAGCACCCCCACGGGCGCGGTCTGCGGGACGGTGACGCCGAGGTGCACCACGTCAATCCGACGTGCGGCGACGAGATCACCCTGCGCGTGAAGTACGACGGCTCGCGCGTCGAGGACGTGTCGTACGACGGCCAGGGCTGCTCCATCAGCCAGGCCAGTGCGTCGGTCCTCAACGAGCTGCTGGTCGGCAAGGAACTGGCCGAGGCGCAGAAGATCCAGGCGACCTTCCTGGAACTGATGCAGTCGCGCGGCCAGCTCGAACCGGACGAGGCGATGGAGGAGGTGCTGGAGGACGCGGTCGCGTTCGCCGGTGTCTCCAAGTACCCGGCCCGGGTGAAGTGCGCGCTGCTCAGCTGGATGGCGTGGAAGGACGCGACCGCCCAGGCTCTGGGTGAAAGCCCTGAGAGGAAGACGGCATGACGGAGAACACAGGAGCGGCCCTGAAGCCGGCCTCGGAGGAAGAGGTCCGCGAGGCGCTGTACGACGTGGTCGACCCCGAGCTGGGGATCGACGTGGTCAACCTCGGGCTGATCTACGGTATCCACATCGACGACGCGAACATCGCGACGCTGGACATGACGCTGACGTCGGCGGCGTGTCCGCTGACGGATGTGATCGAGGACCAGGCGAAGTCGGCGACGGACGGGATTGTCAGCGAGCTGAAGATCAACTGGGTCTGGATGCCGCCGTGGGGGCCCGACAAGATCACGGATGATGGGCGCGAGCAGTTGAGGGCGCTCGGGTTCAACGTCTGAGAGGTCTTGAGGACGCACGGGACACGGCCGCGCCCACCGGTACCACCGGTGGGCGCGGCCGTTTCCGTCTTTCGGGGGCGATGCGCTTTCGTGCCCGGGGTCTTCGGCTGAGGCTGGGTGAACCCCGGTTCGTCTGGGGGTGCCTCCCGGAGGCGGCGGACTGCGGGAGCCCGGGCAGACCCAGCCTGTCCGGGGGCATCTCCCGGAGGCGGCTCTGGGGGTGTTTGAGGGCGGACCCCGCGTCACAGGTGCCCGCGTGGTGCGGGCCTCGGTCGGGGGCCTGCCCCCGAGCCCCCGCGCCTCAATCGCCGGCGGGGCTGGGTTTGCCCGGGTTTCCGGCGGGGTTGGGTGTGTCAGCCCGTCTGGGGGGGCACCTCCCGGAGGCGGCGGACTGGGGGAGCCCGGGCAGACCCAGCCTGTCCGGGGGCATCTCCCGGAGGCGGCTCTGGGGGTGTTTGAGGGCGGACCCCGCGTCACAGGTGCCCGCGTGGGGCGGGGTGGGTCCGGGAGTCGCCGGCTCGGCCTTGGCCGGGGGGAGCCGGATGATGAGTACCCCGGGCAGCCGGGGGTCACGGTCGGCCGGGGGCTCCCGGGAAGCGGGCGGAGGACGGTTGGCCCGGGGGGCCGGGGGCGCGTTAGGTTCTCCCCATGAGCGATATCACCACCCCCGGCGCCGCCGCCTCCGGCCTCGCCACCCTCACCGCCGACGGCACCGTCCTCGACACCTGGTTCCCCGCCCCCGAACTGCTCTCCGAGCCCGGCCCCTCCGGGACCGAGCGGCTCTCGGCCGAGCGGGCCGCGGAACTCCTCGGCGCGGGCGCCGCCAAGGCGATCGGACCGGACGCCCGCCGGGGCGTCGAGGTCGTCGCCGTCCGGACGGTCATCTCCTCGCTCGACGAGAAGCCGCTCGACGCCCACGACGCCTACCTCCGCCTCCACCTCCTCTCCCACCGCCTGGTCAAGCCGCACGGCCAGAGCCTGGAGGGCGTCTTCGGCCTGCTCGCCAATGTCGCCTGGACCTCGCTCGGCCCGGTCGCCGTGGACGCGATCGAGACGGTCCGTCTCAACGCCCGCGCCGAGGGCCTGCACCTCGCGGTCACCAGCATCGACAAGTTCCCCCGGATGACCGACTACGTCGTCCCCAAGGGCGTCCGCATCGCCGACGCCGACCGCGTCCGCCTCGGCGCGCACCTCGCCGAGGGCACCACCGTGATGCACGAGGGCTTCGTCAACTTCAACGCCGGGACGCTCGGCACGTCCATGGTCGAGGGCCGGATCTCCGCCGGAGTCGTCGTCGGCGACGGCTCCGACATCGGTGGCGGCGCCTCCACCATGGGCACCCTCTCCGGCGGCGGCAGCGTGATCATCTCGATCGGCGAGCGCTGCCTGGTGGGCGCGGAGGCCGGGGTCGGCATCCCGCTCGGCGACGAGTGCGTCATCGAGGCCGGGCTCTATGTCACGGCCGGCACCCGGGTCACCCTGCCCGACGGTGAGGTCGTCAAGGCCCGGGAGCTCTCCGGCGCGAGCAACATCCTCTTCCGCCGCAACTCCGTGACCGGCACCGTCGAGGCCCGCCCGAACAACGCGGTCTGGGGCGGTCTCAACGACGTGCTCCACAGCCACAACTAGACACGGACGACACCCGGATCGCGGACACCGGCGGTCAGCTCCTCGTACGCCCGGCGCAGCCCGTCGGCCACCTCCGGCCCGGCGGGCTGCAGCGGCTCCCGCATCCGCCCCGCCCCGCCGGCCGCGCCCAGCAGCGCCTTCGCCGTCACCGTGCCCGGCAGCCCCGAGGCCATCATCAGCTCGGTCAGCGGCAGCAGCCGCCGGTGCAGTTCGGCCGCGCGCGCGGTGTCCCCGGCGTCGAAGGCGTCCAGGACCGCCCGCAGCGGACCCGGCGCCACATTCGCGACCGTACTCACGAACCCCGCGCCGCCGATCGCGTACAGCGGCAGATTCAGCTCCTCGCAGCCGGAGTAGTACGCCAGCGGGGTGCGCGCCAGCACCTTCGCCGAGCCGGCCAGATCACCGGCGCAGTCCTTCACGGCCACGATCCTCGGGTGGCCGGCGAGCCGCAGCAGGGTCTCCACCTCGATACGGGTGCCGGTGCGGCCCGGGATGTCGTACAGCATCAGCGGCACGCCGACCGCGTCCGCGACCCTGCGGAAGTGGGCCTCGACGGCCGGCTGCGGCGGACGGCTGTAGTACGGGGTGACCACCAGCAGCCCGTCCGCTCCCGCGCGTTCGGCCGAGCGGGCCAGCTCCACCGTGTGGCGGGTGTCCGCGCTGCCGACGCCCGCGATCAGCGGCACCCCCGGGCCGACCGCCTCCCGTACCGCCCGGACCAGCGCGGTCTTCTCGGCGTCGGAGGTGGTGGGCGACTCGCCGGTGGTCCCGTTCAGGACGAGGCCGTCGCAGCCCCCGGCCACCAGATGGACCGCGTGGCGCGCCGCCGCCGCGAGATCGAGCCCCCCGCCGGCGGCGAAGGGAGTGACCATGGCGCAGAGGGCCCGGGCGAAGGGGCGTGGTGTGCTCATGTCCGGCAGTTTCGGTGAGCCGACCGTCAAGGTCCACTTAGTTCCGCTCCGGTTCACCTGTAAGCAGCACTGAAGATTGGCCGCGCCCTTGACCTCAAGCGGAGTTGACGTTTCACGATGGTGACCGACGGCGCGCCAGCGGGGCGCGCCGGGGAGAGGGGTCCCGCCGTGTCCCAGTCCGTCGTCGAGCAGCCCGACGCCCGTCCCGATCCGCGCCGTCCCGGGGTCGGCCTGGTCAAGATCTCCACCTGGGAGGTGGGGACCCCGGAGCGCCAGCGGGCGGCCGTCGACGCCATCGCCCGCGCCTGGCACAGCCGGGAGTGGCCGGATGTGGGGCTGCTCTCCTACACCGTCCACATCGGGGAGGACGGCCATACCCTGCTGCACTACTCGCAGTGGACCGCCGAGGAGGCCTACCAGCAGTTCTTCGCCCGCTACCGGGACGAGAAGAACGCCGAGATCGACGCCGCCGTGCCCGGGATCGAGCGGCTCGGCCTCCACTCGTACGAGCTGTACGAGTCCGTGGGCGGAGGCCCGGACGACCCCCGGGTGCCCGGCTGTGTGGTGATCGTCGAAGTCGAGTTCGACGGACCCGACCCGGTGCGGCAGCGGGAGTGGGCGGACACCGTGCTCACCGCGATCGGGTCCGACGCCGCGGCCCCCGACGGGCAGCGCGCGGGCGGGATCTCCGGGTCGTTCCATCTCGGCACCGACGGCACCAGGGTTCTCAACTACGCCGAGTGGGAGAGCGCCGACGCCCACCGGGCGGCCCTCGCGGCCCCCGGCGCCGGCGTCGGCTCGGACACCGGCCCCTGGCACCGTGTGCGGGACTACCCCGGGGTGCGGGTGTCGCGGGTGAACCGCTACGCGCCCGGGCTCAGCCTCCACCCGGGCGCGTAGGCCCCGTACGTCAGGGACGTCAGGTACGTCAGGGACGGAAGCGCAGCACCTGCGGGTCGTGGTCGCTGTTCTGGTCCGCGAACTCCGCGTTGATGTGGACGCTGTCGTACGCGAAGCCGCCGATCGCGGGGCTGGTCAGGATCTGGTCGAGCACCTGGCTGTTGCCCTGGAAGACATAGGAGTAACGGTCCTTCCGGGGCAGGGACTCGACCGCCGGGTGGAGCGCCCCGCCGTCGGTGAGCGCCTCCGTCGTCGCCGAGAACTCGAAGTCGTTGATGTCGCCGACGACCAGCACGTCCGCGCGCCGGTCGGCCTTGAGGACATCCTTGACGAAGGCGTTCACCGACTGCGCCTGCCGCAGCCGCTGGACCTCGGACGAGCGGTTCGGCGGCTGGTGGTGCGAGACGAGGGACTCGTCGCCGCCCTTGGAGCCGAAGTGGTTGGCGATGACGATCACCGGGCGGCCCCGGAAGCCGAACTCGCCCGCGAGCGGCTTGCGGCTCGACTCCCAGGCGCTGTCGGCCGGGTCGATCCGGCCGGGGGAGAGGGTCAGGGCCGCCCGGCCCCGGTCGCGCACGACACCGGTCGGGGTGGTGGCGTCGCCGCCCGCGCGGTCGGTGAACGAGACCCGCTCCGGGTTGAAGAGGAAGACCTGACGGATGTTGCCGCCGGGCTGGCCGCCGTCCTTGCCGTCCTCGGGCGAGACCGAGCGCCAGTCGTACGCCGGTCCGCCGGCCGCGACGATCGCCTCGGTGAACTTCTGGACCGTCCGGTCGGCGGCGACCGTGCCGTCGTTCCTCGCGCCGCTGTTGTCCTGGATCTCCTCCAGGGCGAGGATGTCGGGCGATGCCAGGTTCTCCACCACCGCCCGCCCGAGCGCGTCGAAGGTCTCCTGCGGGTCGGACGGGTCGAGGTTCTCGACGTTGTACGTCGCCACCGCCAGCTCGTCACGGTGCTGCGGACGGGTCCGCTCGGCCGCGAGCCCCCTGTCGTCGAGGGTGCCCAGGGTCCGGGCGGTCAGGGTGTAGCCGCCGAACTGGTTGAAGTCCAGCGGCCCCTCGGTCCGGCCGGTGAGCACATCGCCCACGTCCGCCTTCGGGAAGGGCCGTTCCGCGACCGGGGTCAGCGACTGGATCTGGAGCCGGCCGGTGTTCTGCGAGGTGTACGAGCCGTAGCGGGTGCCGCCGCGCCCGGTGCGGTTCTCGTGCGGCTTGACCGTCACCCACAGCTCGGAGAACGGGGTGGTCGCGCCGACCACCCGGGAGGTGCCGATCCGGACATTGCTGCCCTCCAGGGACTCGTAGTGGTCCAGGGCGTACGCGCGGGGCCTCAGCGGCAGCGCGTTGACGCTGCCCCCGGCGGCGGGGTCGCCCGCCGGGGTGTACGCGGAGGGGACGGAGCGGGCGGAGATGGTCACCGGGGCGGGCAGCGCGTTTCCCGACGAGACCACCGTGACCGCCGGGCGGGAGAGCTGGGTCAGCGACTGGTTGCCGGACGCGGCGCCGCCGGGGACGAATTCGGTCACCGTGCCGGAGACCAGCACTTCGTCCCCCACCCGCACACCCGGGGTGGAGCCGGCGCCGGTGAAGACGAAGACGCCCTCGCTGGTGGCCGGGTTCGTGTCGGCGTCCGGGTCCTGGAACCAGAAGCCCCGCGACGAGCCGTAGGTCCGTACGCCGGTGACGATGCCGGGGACCCCGGCGACCTGCCGGCCGGCCAGCGGGGAGATCCGGGTGGTGCCCTGGATGTCATGAATCCGGACATCGTCGGCCGAGGGGCCGGCCGCGGCGGCGGAGCCCGTGAGCAGACCGGCGGCGAGCGCTGCGGCGACGGCGGCCGCGAGGGCGGCGGTTCTCGGTACGGCGGAGGAAGGCATCGAGTGCTCCGGGATCGAGGGGCGGGGAGTGCGGGTCGCACCGCTGGTGGTGGGGCCGGACGACCCCGGGGGCGGTGCTCTACGCGCGTCAATCTCTTGGGTGGGCGGGGAACTTGTCAAGAGCCTCCGGATGGACGGCGGGGGTCCGGCGGATGAAAGGGGGCGCGGCCGGCGCGCACGGGGTCGTCCGCCGGGTGTCCGGGCGCCGCGAGGGGTGTCCGGGGAACGCCGTCCGGGCGGCGAAACCCGGTGAAATACGTCTACGCTGGAGAGCGTCCCGGGGTCACGTCAGGACCCCGCACGCCCCGAGGAGAAACCGCCAGATGTCCCAAGACGCTCCCATCCTCCCGCCCGTACGGCTGCTCTCGGACGCGGAGCTGGCGCGGGACGCGCTCGCCGCCCCCCTGCTGACCAGGGCGGTCCGGCTCGCCCGCTGGGCCGGGCCGGAGACCCGCGTGGGCGCGGGCGGCGAGCTGGCCGACGAGCAACTGCCCGCGGCGGCGCGGGAGCTGGGGCTCGGCGAGGACGAGGACGGACCGGCGTACGCCAGTGAGGCCTGGCGGACCGCTGTGGACGCCGGTCTGGTGGAGGTCCAGGACCCCGAGGACGAGAGCGCGGAGTACGGCACGGTCACCGCGGGGGAGAATCTGGCGCTGATCACCTCCGGGAGCCCGCAGGACATCCTCACCATCTGGCTGGAGGCGCTGGAGGCCGTGCACGCGGACGCCATCGCCCCGCTGCTGGACGATGTCTCCGACGCGATCGGCGACGACGGCGAGATCGACCTCGGGCTGCTGGACTGGGACCCGGAGGCGGAGGCGGAGTTCCTCGACGGGGTGCTCGGCAATCTGTATCTGCTCACCGTCTCGGACGGCGCCGCGGCCGACCAGCCGGTGCCGCTGCCCGCGCTCGCCGCCTCGATGATCGTCCCCGACGACATGGGGGAGCCCACCGACGACGTGCTGGAGCAGGTGTCGGTGGCGATGATGCGGCTGGACGACCAGTTCCGGCTGCTGGAGCCGGTGGGGCTGGTGGACTACCAGCCGGTGGACGAGTCGCTGATGATCGAGGAGGGCGAGGCGGCGGGGGCCGCCGCGCCCTCCGTCGACGACGAGGACGTCTCCCGGTACGGACTGGTCCGGCTCACCCCCCTGGGGCTCTACGGCATCCGGGCCCGGATGCTGGAGGCGGGCGTGGGGGCGCCCGCGGTGGGGGAGCTGGCGGACAAGGGGGCGGACGCGCTGCTCGACGGGATCGCCCACTACCCCGAGCCGGCCGCGCGCGCCGAGACCGAGCAGTGGCTGGCCCGGCGCGAGCCGGCCGCCGCCGCCCATGAGCTGCTCGCGGCGGCCCGCGGCGCCGACGAGGGCGGTCCGCTGCGGCGGCTGCGCTGCCAGCAGGCGCTGACCCTGGTGGGGGAGCGGGCGGAGGGGGAGGTCCGGGCGGTCCTGGACGATCTGGAGCTGGGCGGGCTGGCGCGGGTGTGGCTGGCCGAGCGGGGCGCGGGGGATGTGCCGGCGCCGCCCGAGGCGATGATCTTCTGGTTGTCGGTGGACACGATCGCGGCGCAGCTGGACGCGGAGGGGGAGACGGAGGAGCTGAGGGGGTTGGTGGTGGGGCTGACGGGGCAGCACAGTGGGTTCTTCGACGCGGTCTGGCGGGTGGATCATCCGGCGACCGCGGAGGTGCTGGACGCGATCGGGCGCGTGCACCCGGACAAGCGGGCGGCGAAGGATGCGAAGAAGGCCGCGTTCAAGTCCCGCTCCCAGCGAGCCTGAGGGTCCGCCCCCGCGGGTGCGGGTTTCCTGTGGCGCGGGGTGCGTCCTCAACCTCCCCCAGAGCTACCTCTGGGAGGTGCCCCGGACGGGGCTGGGTCTGTGCGGGGTCCTGTGGCTCAGGGTCCGTCCTCAAGCGCCGGACGGGCTGGGGGTGTGCGGGTCTGTCCTCAAGTGCCGGGCGGGCTGGGGGTGTCTCAGCCTCGCCGGGCGGGCTGGGGTGTCTCAGTCTCGCCGGGTGGGCTGGGGTGCGATTCTCAGCCTCGCCGGCGTTTGAGGCGCGGGGGTTCGGGGGCGGGCCCCCGACGGTGGCCCGCACCGTGCGGGGGACCGGGGCGCGGGGGCCGTCCTGGGGCGTTGGGGAGGGGGGAAGTCAAGCCATCCCCGTGGCCAGTTCCTTTCCCTGCGGCGAGCGCGTGTTCAAACCCCTCCCTCACGAGGGAGGAATCGTTTGCTCACTCCCCTCCCCGACCCCCCTCAGGAGACACCCGATGCCCTTCACCCGAAGAGAGTTCAGCCGGCACTCCGCGCTCACCGGCGCGGGCATCGCCCTGACCGGTGCCGTCGGTGCCCTCGCCACCGCCCCCGGAGCCCTCGCCGCCGAGGATTCACCGGAGCGGGGCGGGGACGACGAAGGGGAACACGGGCCCGGCTACGGGCCGCTGCTCCCCGACCCGGACGGGCTGCTCGCACTGCCGGAAGGATTCTCCTACCGCGTCCTGACCGAAGCCGGTGTCACCCGCCTGGACACCGGCGAGTTCACCCCGTCCCACCACGACGGCACCGCCGCCTTCCCCGGCCCCCGCGGTGTGAACCTCCTCGTCGTCAACCACGAGCTGCGCGGCACCCGCCCCCGCTGGCGCCATCCGGTGCCGCTCACCGAGGGGTTCGTCTACGACCCGGCCGCTGCGGGCGGCTGCACCGTCGTCGAGGCGCACCGGCACGGCGAGGTGGCCCAGTGGGTCGGCGTCGCCGGCACCTCCACCAACTGCGCCGGCGGCGGTACCCCCTGGGGCACCTGGCTCACCTGCGAGGAGACCGAGGAGCTGGCCGGCCAGAACGGCATGACCAGGGACCACGGCTATGTCTTCGAGGTCGACCCCTACGACCGCCGCGCCAACCGCGACCCCCGCCCGGTCAAGGCCTTCGGCCGCTACGCCCACGAGGCCGTCGTCATCGACCCCCGCCGGGGCCACGCCTACCTCACCGAGGACGCGGGCGAACCCCACGGCCTCTTCTACCGCTGGGTCCCCCCGGCCGGCTTCGAACACGGGCGCGGCAGGCTCCGCACCCTCGCGGACGACGCCGGGGTGCTCCAGGCCCCCCGCTGCTTCGACTCCGGCGGCCGGTTCGTCGACGATCTCTCCCGGGCCACCAGGCTCGGCACGGTCTACGGCGTGGACTGGACCGATGTACCCGACCGGGACGCCCGCACCACCCCCGTACGGCTCCAGTTCGCCGACGGCGCCGTCACCCGGGGCCGGAAGCTCGAAGGCGCGTGGTGGGGCGACGGAGGGGCGTACATCGTCTCCTCGTACGCCCGTGGGGACAGCCCCGGCCCGCACTCCGGGCAGGTCTGGTTCTACGACCCCAGGCGCCGCACCCTCACCCTGAAGGTGCTCCTCGGTGTCAGCGACGACCCCACCCGGGGCGGCGGCTACGACGGCCCGGACAACATCACCGTCTCCCCGTACGGCGGGCTGATCATCGCCGAGGACGGCGAGGGAGCCCAGCACCTCTTCGGCGCGACCGACCGGGGCCGTACCTACCCCATAGCCCGCAACGAACGGAACCTCGGCACCGAGGACGCCCCGGAGTACAGCGAGTTCACCGGGGTCGTGTTCTCCGCCGACGGCCGCACCCTGTACGCGAACATGCAGAGCCCCGGCATCATGTTCGCGATCACCGGCCCCTGGAAGCGCCACGCGCACCGCGACTGACAGCGCTCCGCCGGGTGCCCGCACGGCCCCTCGCGGCGGTACGGGCACCCGGTCGCGCCGCCGGCCCCGGAGCGGATCGCGCGGAACGCCGCATCGCTCATTGGAGTGGAGCGCGAGCCGCGCGGGCGCGCCGTGCGGGGCCCGGCGGAATGCCTGCCGGGACGGCCCCGGAGCCGGCGGCCCGGCGCCCGCGCGCGGAGAGCGCGATCCCACCGGCCCGGCGCACGGCAGAGAGCCGGTGGCCGGGGTGATCGACCTGGTCACCGCCGGGGTGATCGAGATCCGGTACGACCGTCCGCCGAGCCCGCGCCGGGGGGTCGTCGGACGGTCGCGGCCTCCGGCCCGCTCCTCCGGCCAGCCGTTCTGACCTGGTGTTCAGTCGTTCCCGATGCCCCGCCGACCGGGGGTTTCGGCGGCCGACTCCGGTTGCGATCTGACCACGGTTGACGCGGGCGCTGTCGCATTACGGTCGGAGAGACCATACTTGCAGTAATGACGAAGTCAGCCGGTTCCCGGCGCCACCTGCCGTCCAGTCCCTTCAACCGCAACAACCCGGCAGCCCCGCCAATCGAACAGTACGCGGTGGGCGACCGGGTCTCACATGATCAATTCGGCCTGGGAAGAATCATCGCGGTCGAAAACGACAACGCCGCGGTGCTTGTCGACTTCTCCGGGCGCAAGGGCAGGATTCTGAGCCCTTTCGCCAAACTGGCCAAGCTCTGAGAACCGATCCCCGCCGGGGCCCGCCGCCATAGGCAGTGGGCCCCGGCGGCATGTCCGGCCCGGACGCGCCCGCCCCGCGCCCCGACGGCTGATCCGGAAGAAACTCCCTACAGCGCCTTCCCGGCCGGCTTCACCATGCCCCGCACGGTGCGTGACTTCACGAACTCGCCCATCGCGGTCATCTCCCACTCGCCGGAGAACTGCCGGATCAGCTTCGCCATCATCACGCCCGTCTGCGGCTCGGCGCCCGTGAGGTCGAAGCGCACCAGCTCCTCACCGGTCGCCGCGTCCAGCAGCCGGCAGTAGGCCTTGGCGACCTCGCTGAACTTCTGGCCCGTGAAGGAGTTCACCGTGAAGACCAGGCCGGTGACCTCCGCCGGGAGACGGCCGAGGTCCACGGTGATGGCCTCGTCGTCGCCCGCGCCCTCGCCGGTCAGATTGTCACCGGAGTGCTTGACCGAGCCGTTGAGGATGGACAGCTTGCCGAAGTAGCAGCTGTCCAGGTGGTTGCGGTTGGGGCCGTAGGCGATCACGGAGGCGTCGAGGTCGATGTCCTTGCCCCGGTACGCGGGCTCCCAGCCAAGACCCATCCTGACCTGGGAGAGCAGCGGACGGCCGCCCTTGACCAGGGAGACCGTCTGGTTCTTCTGGAGGCTCACCCGGCCCTTGTCCAGGTTGATCTTTCCGGTGCCCGGGGCGGGCGCCGCCGGGGGAGCGGCCGGAGCGGCGGGCGCCGCCGCCACCCTCGGGTCCACGGGGGCGGACGGCGGGACCGGGGCCGCCGGGGCCGCCGGGGCGGGGGGTGCGACCGGCGCCGGGGCGGCCGCAGGCTCCTCGTCGACGGAGACACCGAAGTCGGTGGCGATGCCCGCGAGACCGTTGGCGTACCCCTGGCCGACCGCGCGGGCCTTCCAGACGCCGTTGCGCAGATAGATCTCCACGACGACGAGAGCGGTCTCGGTGCCCAGCCGGGGCGGGGTGAAGGTGGCGAGCACACCGCCGTCGTCGGCGGTGCGGATGGTGGCGGTCGGCTCGACGCCCTGGAAGGTCTGGCCCGCGGCGTCGGGGCTGGCCGTGACGACGACCTTCTCGATGCCGGGCGGGAGGGCTCCGGTGTCCACCACGATCGCGTCGGGCGCGCTGCCGCCGCCGGAGCGGTAGGTCACACCCTGGCCCGTCGGCTGGTTGTAGAAGATGAAATCGTCGTCGGAGCGCACCTTGCCGTCGGCGGTGAGCAGCAGGCCCGATACGTCGAGCCGCACCGGGGCGGCGACGTCCACCGTGACGCGGGCGGCGGAGAGGGGGATGTTCGAGCCGGGGGTCATAGCTGTCATGCCGGGAGTAACGAGCGAGGGCGGTTCACCGTTCCCCTGCCTGTTTCCGCCGCGCTCCCCGGCCGCGGCTCGCCCGCTCGCCCCCCTCGCCTCGGTCTCAGTGCGGCCACCGCGGCGGATCGGTGACGAAATGGCCGCCCAGCCGCGCGTGCGCCGGATTCCCCGGCTCCAGCTCCCCCTGCTCGGCGACGAGCTTCGGGGCGAACTGCTCCGAGTCGTCCCGGGGGTCGTAGCCGAGGGCGCGCGCGCTGCTCAGATCCCACCAGAGCCGGGTGTTGGCCGACGATCCGTAGACCACCGTGTGCCCCACGCCCTCGGCGGTCAGGGCCGCGTGGAAGAGCCGGGCGCCGTCGCCGGGGCTCATCCACACCGACAGCATCCGCACCGTGGAGGGCTCCATGAAGCAGGAGCCGATCCGGACCGAGACCGTCTCCACGCCGTGCCGGTCCCAGTAGAGCTGGGCCAGATCCTCGCCGAAGCACTTGGAGAGCCCGTAGTAGGTGTCGGGGCGGCGCGGGGTGTCCACGGGGATCAGCTCGCCCGCGCCGTGCGGCGGCTCGCCGCGCGGCCGGGGGGTGAAGCCGACCGCGTGGTTGCTGGAGGCGAAGACCACCCGGGCGATCCCCTCCTCGCGGACCGTCTCGTAGAGGTGGTACACGCCCTCGATGTTCGAGTGGAGGATCTTCTCGAAGGGCGCCTCCAGCGAGATGCCCGCCAGATGGATGACGGCGTCGACGCCCGATACCGCCTCGCGCAGCGCCCGCCGGTCGGAGAGGTCGGCGGTGATCGCGTCCGGCTCGCCCTCGATGGGCGCGGCGTCGAAGAGCCGGAGCGTGTAGCCGTACGCGGGCAGCAGCCCCCGCATCAGCGTGCCGAGGCCGCCTGCGGCGCCGGTGAGCAGGACGGTGCGGGGTGCGGGCATGGATGAGTCTCCTTGGGATGCTCAGGTCCATGGATGTTGTTCACATCCATGGACACGCTAGGGAGTGGTCCCGACACCGTCAAGTGTGGCGCGGCGGACCGGAATCCGTCTCTCGCTTGCGGCTTTCCGTCTTGACCGCCCCCGGGGGGCTGCCTTAGCGTGACGGCGTTCAGGGACATGGACATCGATCAGATCGGTGCACGAGTCGCCGCCGGCTCGGCGCACGGCCAGGGAGCGCCCGTGACCACAGCCCCGCTCGCCGAACGCCTCACCCGGGTCCCCGGCCCGCTGTTCTTCCCCGTCACCGCCTACGGCCCGGACGGCTCACTCGACCTCGGCGTCTACCGCGACCACGTCAGACGCGGCATCGAGGCCGGCGCCGCCGCCGTCTTCCCCTGCTGTGGCACCGGCGAGTTCCACGCCCTCGCCCCGGACGAGTTCCGCCGGTGCACCGAGACCGCCGTGTCCGCCGCCCGGGGCGAGGTCCCGGTGATCGCGGGCACCGGCTACGGCACCGCCCTCGCCGTCCAGTACGCCCGGCTCGCCGAGGCGGCCGGCGCCGACGGGCTGCTCGCCCTGCCCCCGTATCTCGTCCACGCCGACCAGGACGGTCTGCTGCGCCACTACACCCGGCTGGCCGCCTCCACCTCGCTGGAACTCATCGTCTACCAGCGCGACAACGCCGTCTTCACCCCCGGCACCGTCGCCGGGCTCGCCCGGACCGGCAATATCGCCGGCCTCAAGGACGGCCACGGCGACCTCGATCTGATGCGGCGCGTCGTCAGCGCCGTCCGCCGCGACGCCCCCGGACGGGACTTCCTCTACTTCAACGGGCTGCCCACCGCGGAGCTGACCGGCCTCGCCTACCGGGGCATCGGCATCACCCTCTACTCCTCCGCCGTCTTCGCCTTCGCGCCCGATCTGGCCCTCGCCTTCCACCGCGCGCTCACCGGCCACGACGACAGGACCGCCAACCGGCTCATCGATGGCTTCTTCGCGCCGTTCGTCGCCCTGCGCAACGAGGGGCGCGGCTTCGCCGTCTCGCTCGTCAAGGCCGGCGTACGGCTCACCGGGCTCCCCGTGGGCCCCGTGCGGCCACCGCTGAGCGATCCGTCGGCGGCCCAGGTCGAGACCCTCGCGGCCCTGCTCGACCAGGGGCGCGCGCTGCTGGCGGAGGCCGGGTGAAGGCCGCGGTCTTCCTCTACCCGTGGGATGTCGTCGGCGATCCGGACGCGCCCGCCCGGATCGCCGCGCTCGGCGCCGGACAGGTCACCCTCGCCGCCGCCTACCACTCCACCCGGGCGCTGACCCCGCGCCACCCCCGGCACCGGATCGTCACCGCCGAGTACGCCTCGGTGCTCTACGAACCGGACGAGCGGCGCTGGGCCGGGCGCGAGCTGCGGCCCGCCCCGGCGGGCGACTGGGCCCCCGGGGACGCCTTCGGCCGGGCCGCCGCGGCCCTGACCGGCGCCGGACTCGACGTCCACACCTGGGTGGTGCTCGCCCACAACTCCCGCCTCGGCGCCGAGCACCCCCAGGTCTGCACCGTCAACGCCTACGGCGACCGCTACCCCTGGGCGCCCTGCATCGCCCGGCCCGATGTCCGCGCCCTGCTCACCGAACTCGCCGTCGAGGCCGCCGTCCGGCCCGGCGCGCGCGGCTGCGAGCTGGAGTCCTGCGGCTGGTACGGCCTCGCGCATCTGCACGCCCACGACAAGACCGCCGGAGTCCCCCTCGGGGACGCGGCCCAGTACCTGATGTCCCTCTGCTTCTGCGCCGCCTGCCAGGAGGGCTGCGCCCGCCACGGACTGGACCCCGACCGGCTGGCCGCCGCCGTGCGCACCGCGCTGGAGCCGGTCTGGGCGGGGTGCGCGCCGCCCGGCGCCGGGATCGAGCAGCTCCTCGGCGCGGAGCTGACCGCGGGCACCCTCGACTACCGGACCCGTACCGCCCGCACCCTCCAGGAGGACATCGTCGCGGCGGTCCGCGCCGCCGCCCCGGCGGGCTTCCGGGTACTGCTGCACGCCGACCCGGTGGCGTACCACTGCGGGGCGAACGCCGGCGTCGACCCGGCGCACATCCTGTCGGTGGCCGACGGGGTGGTGGTCCCCTGTACGGGCGGCCCCCAGCTGCTGAAGCCCTTCGCCGCCCGCCGCGCCGAGGGCTCCGTGCTGGCGGCCAACCTCACCGTGGTGAGCGGGCTCGGCGGCAGCCCGCTCACCCTGGAGGCGGACGCCCGCCGGGCCGCCGCCCTGGGCGCGGGCGAACTCCGGCTCTACCACGCCGGGCTGGCGTCGGACGAGGACCTCGCGGCGGTCGCCCGCGGCCTCACCCGGCTGCGCCACCCGGGCCCCGGCCCCTGACGGCGGCACCCCCCGACGGAGGACAGCAGATGACGGACACCCGGCCCACCGACCCCGTGCGCGCCGCGCTCGCCGATGTGGTGGCGATCCCCGTGACCCCCTTCGCCGAGGACGGCACCGTCGACGAGAAGGCCCACCGGCTGCTGCTGCGGCGCCTCGTCGGCCACGGTGTCACCACCCTCACCCCCAACGGCAACACCGGTGAGTTCTACGCGCTCACCCCCGACGAGCGGCGCCGCGCCGTCGAGGTGACCGTCGAGGAGGCCGGCTCCGGCGCCACCGTCGTCGCCGGGGTCGGCCATGAGCTGCCCGCCGCCGTCGCCGCCGCCCGCCACGCGGCGGCGGCGGGCGCCCGGCTGGTCATGGTCCACCAGCCGGTCAACCCCTATGTCTCCGACGGCGGCTGGGTCGACTACCACCGGGGGATCGCCGACGCCGTGCCGGAGCTGGGGGTCGTCCCGTACATCCGCGCTCCCCGGCTCACCGGCGCCGCCCTCGCCGAACTGGGCCGGCGCTGCCCCAATGTCGTCGGGGTGAAGTACGCCGTCCCCGACGCCGCCGCCTTCGCCGCCTTCGCCCGGGACGCCGGACTCGGCCGCTTCGTCTGGGTCGCCGGGCTCGCCGAGCTGTACACCCCCTCCTACTGGGCGGGCGGCGCCACCGGCTTCACCTCCGGGCTCGTCAATGTCGCCCCCCGGCTCTCCCTGGCGCTGCGCGACGCCCTGCGGGCGGGCGCGTACCGCGAGGCCATGGCCGTCTGGGAGCGGGTGCGGCCCTTCGAGGAGCTGCGCGCCGAGGAGGGTTCGGCGAACAACGTCAGCGTCGTCAAGGAGGCCCTCGCCGCGCTGGGCCTCTGCCGCCGGGACGTCCGCCCGCCCGCCCGGACACTCCCGGCCGGCCGGCGGGCCGAGGTCGCCGCCCTGGTGCGGGGCTGGGACGCGTGACCGGCCCCGGGGGCCCCGCCCTCCGCAGCCACCAGTGGTACGGCGCCGAGGGCCTGCGCTCCTTCAGCCACCGCGCCCGCACCCGGCAGCTCGGCTACCTTCCCGAGGAGCACCTCGGCAAGCCCGTCATCGCGGTGCTCAACACCTGGTCCGACATCAACCCCTGCCATGTCCACCTCCGGGAGCGCGCCCGGGCCGTGAAGCGCGGGGTCTGGCAGGCGGGCGGCTTCCCGCTGGAGTTCCCGGTGGCCACCCTCTCCGAGACCTTCCAGAAGCCCACCCCGATGCTCTACCGCAATCTGCTCTCCCTGGAGACCGAGGAGCTGCTGCGCTCCTACCCCGTCGACGGCGCGGTGCTGATGGGCGGCTGCGACAAGTCCACCCCGGCCCTGCTGATGGGCGCGGCCAGCGCCGGTCTGCCCGCCGTCTTCGTCCCGGCGGGCCCGATGCTGCCGGGCCACTGGCGCGACGAGATCCTCGGCTCCGGCACCGACATGTGGAAGTACTGGGACGACCGGCGGGCCGGGCTCATCGGCGACGCCGAGCTGGCCGAGCTGGAGAACGGCCTCGCCCGCTCGCCCGGCACCTGTATGACGATGGGCACCGCCGCCACCCTCATGGCCGCCGCCGAGGTCCTCGGCGTCACCGTCCCCGGCGCCTCCTCCATCCCCGCCGTCGACTCCGCGCACGAGCGGATGGCCGCCGCGTCCGGCCGGCTGATCGTCGGTCTCGTCCACCGGGACCTGCGGCCCCGTGCCGTCCTCACCCGGGAGGCGTACGAGGACGCCGTGGCCACCGTCCTCGCGCTCGGCGGCTCCACCAACGCCGTGATCCATCTGATCGCGATGGCCGGACGCTCCGGGGTCCGCCTCACCCTCGACGACTTCGACCGGATCGCCCGTACGGTCCCGGTGCTGGCCGACGTCCGCCCCGGTGGCCGCTATCTGATGGAGGACTTCCACTTCGCGGGCGGGCTGCCCGGACTTCTCACCCGGCTCCTCGACGTGCTCCATCTGGACCGGCCCACCGTCGCCCACGCCACCCTGCGCGAGCAGCTCGCGGGCGCGCGCGTCCACAACCCCCGGGTGATCAGGGAGCGGGACGACCCGCTGGCCGCCGAGGGGGGAGTGGCGGTGCTGCGCGGCAACCTCTGCCCGGACGGAGCGGTGATCAAGCACATCGCGGCCGAGCCCCGGCTGCTGCGGCACACCGGGCCCGCCGTGGTCTTCCCCGACTACCGCACCCTCCAGCGCACCCTGAACGACCCCGCGCTCGGCATCACCCCCGACCATGTGCTGGTCCTCCAGAACGCGGGCCCCCTGGGCGGCCCCGGCATGCCCGAGTACGGCATGCTGCCGCTGCCCGACCACCTGCTGCGGGCGGGGGTACGGGACATGGTGCGGATCTCCGACGCCCGGATGAGCGGCACCAGCTACGGCGCGTGCGTGCTGCACATCGCCCCCGAGTCCCATGTCGGCGGCCCTCTCGCGCTGGTCCGCAGCGGTGACCCCGTCACGCTCGACGTGCCCGCGCGCACCCTGCGCCTGGAGGTCCCCGACCCGGAGCTGGCCCGCCGCCGCGCGGCCTGGACACCCCCGCCCGAACGGTTCCAGCGGGGGTACGGCGCGCTCTACGCCGAGCACATCACCCAGGCCGACACCGGCTGCGACTTCGGCTTCCTCGCCCGGGAGGGCCGCACCCCCGATCCGTACGCCGGGTAGCGCCGGCTCACTTCAGCGCCGCGGCCATCATCTTCTGCGCGACGGGCGCGGCCAGGCCGTTGCCGCTGACCTCGGAGCGCGGACCGCCCGCGTCCTCGATGATCACCGCCACCGCGACCTGCCGGTCACCGGTCTCGCCGTAGGAGGTGAACCAGGCGTACGGCGTCTCGCTGTTGTTCTCGCCGTGCTGGGCCGTGCCCGTCTTGC
The DNA here is from genome assembly GCF_040296845.1 of Streptomyces sp. NPDC001985. NCBI lineage: Bacteria > Bacillati > Actinomycetota > Actinomycetes > Kitasatosporales > Streptomycetaceae > Streptomyces > Streptomyces sp. NPDC001985. The sequence continues at coordinate 5,861 of NZ_JBEOYB010000020.1, read as the reverse complement.
CGCCGACCTCGGCGCCCGCGACCCGGGCGTTGGAGGCGGTGCCGTCCTCCACGACGGTGACCATGGCGCTGCGCAGCTGCTCGGCCGTCTCGGCGGAGACGATCCGCCTCGGGTCGCCGCCGTCGTACGCGTCCAGCGTGTTCCCGTCGCCGTCGACCACCTCGGAGACCATGTGCGGCTCCTTCAGCTCCCCGCCGTTGGCTATCGCGGCGGAGACCATCGCCATCTGGAGCGGGGTCGCGGTCACCTCGAACTGCCCGATGCCCGTCAGGGCCGTCTGGGCCTGGTCCATCCCGGTCGGATAGATGCTCTCGTGCGCGCGGACCGGGACGTCCAGCTCCTTCTCGTTGAAGCCGAACCGCTCCGCCGTGGCGCGCACCGCGTCCTGCCCCAGATCGGCGGCGATCTGGGCGAAGACGTTGTTGCAGGAGTACCGCAGGGCCGTCCGGAGCGAGGCGTTCTCGCAGGGAGCGCCGGCGATGTCATTGGGCAGCTCCCGGACGGTGCCCGGCAGGGTGTACGGCATCGGGCTGTCGGTCGGCTCGTCCACCGAGCCGTGGAGACCCTCCTCCAGCGCCGCGGCGGCGACCACCAGCTTGAAGGTCGAGCCGGGCGGCAGCGGCTGCCGCAGCGCCCGGTTCACCAGCGGCTTGTCCTCGTCCGCGAGGAGCTTTCGCCACTCCTCGCCGTCCGAGGCGCCGGCGATGGTGGACGGGTCGTACGACGGGGTGCTCACCATCGCGAGGATCTCCCCGCTCTCCGGGTCGATCGCCACCGCCGCGCCCTTGGTGTCGCCCAGCGCGCGGTACCCCGCCTTCTGCACGGCGGGGTCGATGGTGGTCAGCACATCGCCCGGCTCCTGCCGCTTGTTCGTGAGCGCGTCCGCCGGGTTCTTCAGCCGGCTGTCGGAGCCGTCCAGCACGTCGCCGTGGATCCCCTCCAGCTGGGTCGCGCCGTACGCCTGCGAGCTGTACCCCGTCACCGGCGCGTACAGCCCGCCGTGGGGGTAGTCGCGCTGGTACGCGAAGGTGTCGCCGGAGCTCTTCACCGAACCGGTCACCGGGGCTCCGGCCACGATGACATCGCCCTGCGGCTGCGCGTACCGGGCGATGGTCGGGCGCGGGTTCCTGTCGTTCTCCGCGAGTGCGTCGGCCTTGTACGCCTGGAGCCAGGTGGCCCTGACCAGCAGGGCGAGCACCAGGAGAAGACTGAAGACGGCGGAGTGTCTGATCGTCCTGTTCATCCCACCGATAGACGAACGGCCCCCGCCCGGCCGTTCCCGGTCCGGCCGCTTCTCAGGAATTCCTCATATGTCCGGGCGTACGGGTCACAGCCGCCGGGTCGCCAGCGTCAGCCGGTCCCGCGCGTCGAACAGGGCGTCCTTGATCAGCTGCTCATGGGCCGGGGTGAGCCGCGCCACCGGCACCGAGCAGCTGATCGCGTCCCGCGCCGGGGTCCGGTAGGGGATCGCGATGCCGAAGCAGCGCAGCCCGAGGGTGTTCTCCTCGCGGTCCACGGCATAGCCCTGCTCCCGGATGACCCGCAGCTCCCGGATGAGCTTCTCGCGGTCCGTGAGAGTGTGCTCGGTCAGCGCGGCCAGCGCCGGCGGGAGCATCGACCGCACCTGCTCGTCGCTGTGGGTCGCGAGGAGCGCCTTCCCCAGCGAGGTGGAGTGCGCGGGCAGCCGGCGGCCGACGCGGGTGAAGGGGCGCAGATAGTGCTGCGACTGGCGGGTGGCCAGATACACCACATTGGTGCCGTCGAGCCGGGCCAGGTGAATGGTCTCCGTGGTGTCGTCGGAGAGCCGGTCCAGGGTGGGGCGGGCCGCCGCCACCACCTCGTCCCCGTCGATGTAGGACGTGCCGACCAGCAGGGCGCGCACCCCGATGCCGTACCGCGTGCCGGTCGCGTCCGTCTCCACCCAGCCCAGCTCGACCAGGGTCCGCAACAGCATGTACAGGCTCGACTTGGGATAGCCGACGGCCTCCTGGACTGCGGCGAGCGAGTGCATGCCGGGGCGCCCGGCGAAGAACTCCAGCAACTCCACCGTCCGCACAGCGGACTTGACCTGTGCTCCACCGGAATCGGCCGTCGGCATCGCTGTATCGCTCCTTCTTGACCGTGCGGAACGCGCGGAAATAGAGTCCCCTTACCATTCAGCACCGGGAACGCTGTTCACACTACCGAACAACTGCTGGTGGGGGGCGTTCTGGTGCGGAAATCCGGAAGGAAGCCGCGGTGACAGCAGCACCAGTCTGGAGCGTCGACCCCCGAACCGGGAACCCGCGGGAGCGGGTCGCGTCCGAGTCGGGCGCGGCCGAGGTGGACCGCGCGGTGACCGCCGCCCACGGCACCCGCGCCGCACTCGCCGACCGGTCCGCCCGCGCCCGGCTGCTGCGGGCCGCCGCCGCGGCGCTGGACGGCGCCGCGGGGCCCGTCGTCGGGGCCGCCGACGCCGAGACCGCGCTCGGCCCCACCCGGCTGGGCGGGGAGCTGGCCCGCACCACCGCGCAGCTGCGGGCCTTCGCCGACGCCGTGGACGAGGGCGCCTTCCTCGACATCCGCGTCGACCACGCCGACGCCACGACGACCCCGCCCCGGCCCGATCTGCGCCGCTACAAGATCCCCCTCGGGGCCGTCGCCGTCTACGCCGCGAGCAACTTCCCGCTCGCCTTCTCCGTCCCCGGCGGCGACACCGCGAGCGCCCTCGCCGCCGGGTGCCCGGTCGTCGTCAAGGCCCACCCCGGCCACCCCGCCACCGCCGAACTCTGCGCCGCGCTGCTCCGCGGGGCCGCCCGGGACAGCGGACTGCCCGAGGACGTCCTCACCCTGGTCCACGGCTTCGACGCGGGCGTCCGGCTGATCGGCCACCCACTGATCGCGGCCGCCGGATTCACCGGCTCCGTGCGGGGCGGGCGGGCGCTGCACGACGCCGCCGCGGCCCGTCCCGTACCCATCCCCTTCCACGGCGAACTCGGCTCGCTCAACCCCGTCGTGATCACGCCGGGCGCCGCCGCCGAACAGGCCGACCGGCTCGGGGCCGGGCTCGCGGCCTCGATGACCCTGGGGGAGGGGCAGTTCTGCACCAAGCCCGGCCTGGTGCTCGCCCCGGCCGGCGAGGCGGGCGACCGGCTGCTGACCGCCCTGGCCGCCGCCCTCGGCGACACCGCCCCCGGGGTGATGCTCGACCACCGGATGCGCACCGCCTTCCTCGACGGGGTGCGGGAACGTGCGGCGCTCCCCGGGGTGGAGGCCCCGCCGCTCCCCGGACCCGGCGGCGACCACACCGTCCGCGCCGGGCACCTCCGCGTACCGGCCCGGCTGCTGGCCGCCGCCGGGCCGCACGATCTGCTCCTCGAAGAGTGCTTCGGCCCGGTGACCGTCGTCGCCCGCTACGACTCCGACGAGGAGATCGCCGCCGTCCTGTCCCGGCTGCCGGGCAGCCTCACGGCCACCCTCCACCTCACCGAGGCGGAGTACGGCGGGCGGGGGGCCGACCTGGTCCGGCTGCTCACCCCGCTCGCCGGGCGGGTCCTCATCGGCGGCTGGCCCACCGGGGTCGCCGTCGCGCACGCCCAGCACCACGGCGGGCCCTACCCGGCCACCACCTCCACCGGGACCTCGGTCGGGATCACCGCCGTGGAGCGCTGGCTGCGGCCGGTCACCTACCAGACCACCCCCGGACCCCTGCTCCCGCCGGAGCTGCGCGAGGACAATCCGCTCGGTCTGCCCCGGCGGGTGGACGGGCGCCCGGAGAGCGCGGGAGGCTGAGCCGGTGACCGACCCGACGCGCCTGCCCGAACTCCCCTTCCCGCTGCGCGCCCACGGCCCCGACGGAGGCTGGGCGTACGCGGACGGGACCCTGACCGGCCGGGCCGGCCCCCGCCAGGACCTCTTCGTCCCGCCGACGGGCACCGCGCTCGACCCCGCCTCCGACGCCCCCCGGCTGCTCGGCGTCCCCGCGGGCGACTTCCAGCTCATCGCCCGGGTCGCCGTGGACTTCCGCGCGGCCTTCGACGCCGGGGCGCTCCATGTGCGGACCGGGGAGCGGGAGTGGGCCAAGCTCTGTCTTGAGCGCTCCCCGGAGCGCCCCACCATCTGCACGGTGGTGACGCGCGGGCACTCCGACGACGCGAACGCGTACGAGGTGCCGGGCGACGGCACCGCCTGGCTCCGGGTCAGCCGCACCGGCCGGGCCTTCGCCTTCCACGCCTCGGCGGACGGCGTCCGCTGGACCTTCGCACGGCTCTTCGCCCTCGGCACAGAGGAGGAGGCGCGGGCGGCGCGGGTCGGCTTTCTGGCGCAGTCGCCTGCGGGCGAGGGGTGCGAGGTGGCCTTCGACCGGGTGGAGTACCGGGCGGTGGCCCCCTCGGGCCTGCGGGACGGCTCCTGAGCGCTCACGGCGGGCCCGCGCGGAGCCGGCGCCCTCCCGTACGCCCCTGCCGCGCATCCCTGCCGCGCATCCTCGTCGTACATTCCCGTCGCACATTCCCGGCCGTACGGGCGGAATCCGCCGGGCGCCGTACGCGTTGTGCCTGGGGTGGCGGCCTCGCCCGCCCTCCCCCGTAACCGGCCCCCGGCCCCGCACGAATTCTGGAGAGAACAGCATGCGCGTGGAAATATGGTCCGATATCGCCTGCCCCTGGTGCTATATCGGAAAGGCGCGCTTCGAGAAGGGCCTCGCGGACTTCGCCCACCGCGACCGGGTCGAGGTCGTCCACCGCTCCTTCGAGCTGGACCCCGCCCGGGCCAAGGGCGACACCGGGTCCGTCGTGGACATGCTGGCGCGGAAGTACGGGCGCACCCGCGAGGAGGCCCTCGCGATGGAGGAGCACGTCGCCTCCAACGCCCGCGCCGAGGGGCTGGGCTACCGCACCGAGGGCCGCGACCACGGCTCCACCTTCGACATCCACCGGCTGCTCCACCTCGCCCGCGCCCGGGGCCTCCAGAACGAACTCCTCGACCGCGCCTACCGTGCCAACTTCGCCGAGGAGCGCTCGGTCTACGACCCCGAGACCCTGGCCGCACTCGCCGTCGAGGCCGGACTGGACCCGGCCGAGGCGCGGGCGGTCCTCGCCGACGAGAGCGCCTATGCCGACGAGGTCCGCGCCGACGAGCGGGAGGCGGCGGAGCTGGGCGCGACCGGGGTGCCGTTCTTCGTCTTCGACGGCCGCTACGGAGTCTCCGGCGGCCAGCCGGCCGAGCTGTTCACCAAGGCCCTGGAGCAGGCCTGGCAGAACCACACCCCCACCCCGGCGCCCCCCGCCGGCACCTGCGCCCCCGAAGGCTCGTGCGAGGCGCCGCCACGGTAGGGCCTTCCGGCCGGGATCGGGCTGGGCCGGCGTGCCCTGCACGGCACCTGGCCGCGTTGTCGTTCCTCGCGGAGGGGTCCCTGTGCGCCGGCGGGTGCGGGTGGTTTCCCTGTCCTGTGCCGTGGTGGGTGCGGGTGGTTTCCCCAGGCTGTGCGCCGGCGGGTACGGGAGGTTCCCTCGCCCTGTGCCGTGGTGGGCGCGGGAGGTTCCTCCACGCTGTGGCCTGGCGTGTACGGGCGGTTTCCCTGCCCTGTGCACCGGCGGGCATGAAAGATACCCCCCACCCCTGCGCCCGGGCGCCGCAGTGGCGCAATCGTCCGCCTCGCGGCGCCCTGCACCGGACCCCGCTCGCTGAGCCGGCCCGATCCGGACCGATGGCTCCCCGGCGCTCCCCTCCGGCCCACCGGGCACGCTCCGGTGCGGGGGCCCGGGGCCGCCCGGGCCCCCGGGTCTTCCGGGCCCCCGGGTCTTCCGGGCCCCCGGGTCTTCCGGGCCCCCGGGTCTTCCGGGCCCCCGGGTCTTCCGGGCCCCCGGGTCTTCGGGGCCCCC